>DAIMGD010000005.1:0-24540 GCA_036724165.1 Rhodanobacter sp. | reverse complement strand
CGGGTCGGTGATGATCAGACTGTTGTTGTCGGGCGGCCCGTTGCCGTTGTTGGTGACGGTGATCTGATACTGCATGGTGGCGCCGGGCATCGCCTTCGGCTTGGTGGTGCCCTCGACCGGATCGGAAATGGCCGTCACGGCTTTCATCACGGTCAGGTTGGGGACGCCCACGTTGAAGGCGCCGTTGGCGGTGTGGGTCACCGTACCCTCGGTGCCTTCATAACCGGTGACACTGGCCGTCCAAAACCCGATGGTTGCGTTGGCCGGCAGCGTGTAGCTGTACTCGTAGGTGCGGGTGGCCGCGCCGGAGTCCGCCACCTGGGTCATGGCGGCGCTGGTCACCTGGGCCAGACCGCTGGGATCGGTCAGCGTGACGGTGGCGTGGTTCACGTCGTAGCTGCCGAACGGATCGCTGATCACCGCGCGCACAAACAGCTGGTCGCCCGGTGCGTATGCCGTTTTCGTCGTGGTCGCGCTGTACGCGGCCGAGTAGACGTTGACGCTGTCGACGTTGATCACCGTCGTGGTATTGAATGTCACCGTGCTGCGGTTGCCGCCGCTGAACTGGTCGAGCGCGATGCTTTGCGTGCCGTTGCCGGATGACTCGTTCACCACACGCAGCACCAGTGTGTCGCCGGTGGCGAGGCTGCCGCTGCCGTTGTTCGGCACGGTGATGTTGAACGTGCGCAGCGTGGCAGTGCCGGACGTGAATGTCTGCGAGGTGCTGGTGCCGATCAGGGTACTACCGTTCTTGTACAGCTCCGCGTGCACCCTGCGCGAGGTGGATATGGTCGAGCCCGTACGCGAGGTGATGATCGATACGCTGACCGTGCCACCCGGGGTCAGCACCAGCGGCTTCTGCAGCGCCGACAGGGTGAAGGGGTCTGAGCTGTTCTCGCCGATGGAGTCCGTAGCCGCGACTGTCTGGGGCGTGCGGCTCATCGTGAGGTTGGCGTATACGTAGAGCACCTTGTCACCCGAGGCGGCCACCTGCGACTGCGACACCGTCACCGTGGGCGCAGCCGGCGAACCGCCGGTGCCGTTCGGGTTGGTGATGGTGGCGGTGTTGTCGATGGTGAAACCCGAAGGATCGCTGCCGGCCACAGTCACTTCGTAGACGATGGTCACGCTGCCGTTGGCCGGCACGCTGATGCCGCTGACACTGACCTTGCCGGTGCCGTTGGCACCGCCACTGGTCGTGCTCGCATTGGTGCTGCCGGCGGGCGCGCTGATCACGTTGAGTCCACTGACGCCGGCGGGCATGTCGTCGCTGACGCTGACATTGGTTGCCGCGACGGCATTCGTGCTGGTCAGGGTGATCGTGTAGCGCAGCGTGTCGCCCGGATTGGCATCGCCGCCGTTGGTGTCGAGCACGGTCTTGGTCGAGCTGGACAGATCCGAGTGCACGATCGTGGTCGGGTCGGTGCTGCTGCTGTTGCCAGCGACGTAGTCGAAGGTGGGGTTGGAGACCGTGGCGACATTGTTGACGGTGTTCGGCGCGGCGGCGGCCACGTTGACGTTGAGCGTGATCGCGGGCAGGTTGCTGCCGTTGGCAATCGAAGTGGGGTTGGTGCAGGTCACCACCTGGCCGACGGCGGCGCAGGTCCAGCCGGTGCCGCTGGCCGAGGCATAGCTCAGTCCGACAGGCAAGGTATCGGTAACCGTGGTGATGCCGCCGGCGGTGTCCGGGCCGTTGTTGTGCACCGCGATGTTGTAGCTGCCGGTTCCGCCGGCGCTGAAGTCACCGGTGTGCGATTTGGTGATGGCCAGGTCGGCTGCGGAAAATTTCACCCCGAAAGCCACGCCTTGCAGGCCGCCTCCGGTCATCACGGCGCTTACCGCGGTGGGGCTGCCGGTGGTGGGACACGCGTAGCTGCCGACCGTGCCAGCCACGCCGGTTTCGGTGACCGTAGCGGTACCCACGCCGCCCAATCCCGGATACACGCCGCCGTTGGGAATGCTGGACAGCAGCGACCAGGGATTGCCATTGGTGGTGAAGCTGAGCGCCTCGCCGGTGTTGGTCGACTCGCCGTCGGCGGCGACCAGTGCATAAGGCACGTTGGTGCTGCCATTCACGGCCAGGACGATACCGGTGAGGTTGAGCGTCACCGTGGTTGCATTGTTCGTCTCGTAGAGCACCGGTTGGCCGGGGATGCCGTTGAAGGCGGTGTTGCCGAGTGCGGCACCCGTCCACGACGGTGCACCCGATGCGAATAGTGAACTGGTGCTGCCTGCGGGCGTGGACGCCTTCAGGTTGAAGCTCAGGGTCGCGCCGCCGGAAAAGTTGACGACGAAATTCTGGCCGGCGGCGCCGCGCGCGGTCGCGTCGACGTAACCGCTCAGGTTGAACCAGCAGTAAGTCGCGAAATCGGCCGGTGCGGTGCCCTGGGTCGTCGCCGCCCCGCAAGTGGTCGTGACGGCAACGGCCGGCGACGTCGTCAGCCAGCCGATCATCAGCAGCGACAGCAAGCCGGCCCAGCGCAAGAGACTGCCTGAAGGCCTTGCATCGGTCGCCTTCATCGACGCGTGTCGCATGCTCGCCGCCGTCCTGCGAACGCACATGGTTTGAATGAATCCGAAAAGCGATGTCATTGCCCAGCCCCTTCCGCCATCGCCTTCACCGTATCCTGATCGAACTTGAAGCGGAAGCGGAGAAACACGCCCTTGGCCGTGTAATGGGCCGCGGTGAAGTCCTGGTCGTAGAAGCCCTTGAAGTTGTAGCCGACGCTCAGCCACATGTTGGTGCCCACGTCCCAGCCCGTCTCCAGGCCGAGGCTGCTGCTGGAGACGCCGGAGCGCCAGGAATGCAGACGGTTGGCGATCACGCCGATGTCCCAGCGCTCGGACAGGTCGTAGCGATATTCGCTGCCGATCAGATCCGTGTAGCCCTGGTAGGTGCCGCTGTCGAACTCGTAGCGCGCGTACTTGGAGCCGTAGTAGATCGACCACTGCGAATCGTCGCCGCGGTAGTTGGCCTGCACGTTGTTCACCAGCTTCGCGGTCTGCTGGTTGATGCCGAACGTGGCGGAGGTGCCCTGCGCGCTGGCGAGCTGTTCCGGCGTCTGCTGGCTGGCGGCGATGCCGGTGCTGCCCTGCTGCAGGAACGGCGACACGGACAGGTTCTGCTGGTTGCCGTAGGTGAGGTCGAGCTGCTCCAGCAGCGACCAGCGTCCTTCGTCTGGACGATGCGCGTAGCTGAAGCGGAGGTCGACGTTGCTCGATTTGCCGCCAACCTTGAAGGTGCTGTCGAACGCCTGCAGGCTGCTGGAGAATGCATTGCCCTGGGACAGGTCGCGATAGAACCCGCCGAAGATGTTCAGCCGCTGTTCGCTGGTGGAATGCAGGGTCTCGACGCGGCTGGTCCACGACCAGTCCTTCTTGCGCCAGGTGCCGCCGACGAACATCGAGGAGAAATCCTCGGTCGCCGATCCGCCCACCGGCGGCGTGGCCAGGTTCACGGCGCCCGGCAGCGGTACCGGCTGCGTGGTATCACCGGTGGTCACGCCGGTGGCCTCAGCTGTCGCCGGAACGTCGGGCTGGCGCAGCGACTTCACCTGGTTCAAGCCGGCCGTCAAGGTGAGTGACTTGGTGACCTGCCAGCCCTGGGTGAGGCCGGCGGTGGAGAAGATGCGCGGGCCGTACTCGGTCATCTGCTGGCCGAGCGAACTGGTCAGCTGCGCGCGCTGCCATGGCGTCGCGCGCACGCCCAGTTCGGTCATGCTGCTGTACTGCTGCTGCTGTTGCGCACCGTCGGCGAACTGCTGATTCAGGAACAGCGTGGCTGCCTCCGTCATCTTGTAGTCCACGCCGAGCAGGGTGCTGGCCGGGTAGGCCGGATCGTTGCCACCGCCGACGTTCTGGCTGGTGGTGCCATGCAGGGTCACCTTGTTGTTGAAGATGCCGGTGCTGCCGCCGATATAGGCCTGATTGGCGCTGCCGCTGCCGATGCTGCCAAGGCCGCTGTCGAGGCCAGTGCCGATGATGCCGCTGGTGATGCCCGCGCTGTTGCCGACATCGTTGAGCGGCGCGCCGGTCACGGCGGATTGCTGCGGGTACTCGTCGCTGACGTGACGCACGCCCATGGTGAGCGAGTGGCTGTTGGCCTGATACGTCACGCCGGCGTCGGCCAGCTGGCGCGAGCTTTGCACCTGCAGCGACTGCTCGCGGTAGGCCTCGCCTTTCAGGCTCCAGTTCTTGCCCAGCAGGTAACGCGCATCACCGCCCAGCTTGCGCGTGCCACCCTCGCTGAGCGACTGCTGGCCGAGGCCGAAGCCGGTGTCCAGCTGGCGCAGGTACAGCTCGCTCTCCAGCCGCTTGCCATGGTTCTGCAGGGTGACCAGGTAGGCATCTCCCGAGCTCTTGCCGTTGCTGGACGTGGTGCTGGCACCGGGCACGTTGCTGTAGCCGGTGAGTATGGATTGGACGCCGCTGCTGGCGGTGGATGTCCGCGATACTTCCGCCTTCAATTCGGTGCTGGCCGCCAGCTTGACGCGCAGATCGGCGCCTTCCATCTTGTTGCTGCCGTCGTCCGAGCCCTCGTTGACGGCGGTGACGCCGAGCTCGACCTTGTCGTCCGCCAGCTTCAGCGCGACGCGACCACCGGCGGTGATGGACTGGTCGCCCGCGCGCACCACTTCGTACTCGGCCACGATGTAGACCGGGTTCATGTTCTCGTCGACGTTCGGCACCGGCTGCTTGAAGAACAGCGCGCCACTGAAGTAGTCGATGGTGTAGTCGAGATAGCGGCTCAGCGGCTGCGTCGTGATCACGCGCTCGCTGTGGTAGCGGTCGCGCGTCTCGATGCGGATGCGCTCGGAGTTCAGCAGGATCTGCTGGCGTGCCAGGTGATACAGGCCCGAGGTGCCGTTGCCCTGGATCTCGTCCTTGACGTAGGACTGCGCGTTGCGCGCGGCGAACGCGGTGTAGCCGACATGCTTGCCGTCGTACGAACTCTGCACGCCATTGAAGCGGCGGTCGTAGCGCGAGAGCTCGGTGACATTCAGGCCGGTGTCGAAGTCGCCGAACATCGCATAGAACTGGCCGCGCTCGATCTTGACGTACAGCTTGCTCGCGCTGGATGCGTCGTAGCCCTGCTCGGAGGCGTCGCCGTAGAGCATGAAGTACTGGTTCGGATCCACGCTCTGCTGCAGGCCGTTGAGGGTGGCGCTGTTCGCACCGCTGGCCTTGGCCGAGTCGTAGGCGGCGGTGAGCAGGTATTTGCCCTGGATCATGCCCTTGGCATAGAACGCCACGCGACCGTCTTCGAAGATGTCGCGGTTCGGATCATTGCCGGACGCGTTCTCGACATGCCCGTGGATGCCGTTGAAGGCGGTGGTGCCGCTGGCCACGCCGACCAGGATCCAGTCGCGCTTGCCGGGCTGCATCCAGGCGCGCAGGTCCTGGTGGGTATTGTCCTGCAGCGGGATGCTCACCATGACCTGTCCGGACACGGTGGTCGGCGCCAGCACCAGATAGGCAATGCCGTCGTCGCCGACCTTGTAGCTCGGCTCGCGCGGTGCGATGGCCAGCAGCTGGTGGTTCTGCAGATCCTGCTGGCTCTGGTACGGCTGGTAGGGCGACTGCAGCGAGTAGCGACCGACCACGCCGCGGCGTACCGGATAGCCCCAGCGGTCGTACAGCCGGATCGCCAGCTGCGGCCGGCTCTTGCCGTCGGCCAGCAGGGTGGACTTGTCGGCGACCAGTTCGGCGCGGACCGGGACGCCGGAATAATGCACTTTGCGCTCGATGCGCTGCACGACCCGTTTGCCTTCCATGATCTCGGCGACCAGGCTGTTGTCGCCTTCCAGCAGCGGCACGCCGAGCCATTCGCTCGCGGCCGCCGTGTGGCTTGCATTGAGCTTGCTGCCGGTGAAGTTGCGCGACGACACGACGGTGCCGTTCACCGACAGGCGCACCTGCTGTTTCGGGCCGTGCTTGACCGCCACCTTGATGTTTGGCGCGGCCGGCGAATAGCTCGCGTCCGGCCAGATGAACTCCGGCTTCGGGCCCGCATTCTGCAGCTGCTGCATGTTCAACTGGAAATTGTCGGCCAGCGCTTCCTGCTCCGCGTCGAGATTGTTTTCCTGCGCCGGCTGCGCTTCCGGCTGCGCGGCTATCGGCGCCGCCGGCGCGAGGCCGAGCGTCGCCACCTGCTGCACGCCGGAATGCGCCGCACCCTGCGCCGACAGCACGGCGGAGGCTGGCGGGGTGTGCTGGTGCGGCGCGCCCGGCGTATCGAAGTTGATCAGCGCCTGCGTCGTCTGCATGCCGTTGCCGTGCGCGTTTGCCTGCAGGTCGAAGTGCAGCTTGCCGTGCCAGCCCGCGGCGCGGTTGCCGAGACGGAACACCAGCGCACCATCCATGGCATCGGGCGCGCTGACCGCGGCACCGTCCAGGTTCGCCGAGCCCGCCACGTACTGCATGTCCGCAGGCAGCAGCACGGTCGCGCTCAGCTTGCTCACCGGGATCTGGTCGACGGTCAGCTCCAGCGTATTGCGCACGCCGGTGTCGTCACGCTGCTGGTCGAGCTGGACGGCCACCGTGCCGGCCGGCGGCGGCAGCCGCCGCACGTGGAAGTCGGCGCGCCACAGCGCGCCGCCATGCAGCTCGATGAACTGCGAATAGCTGCGTCCGGCGAACCGCGTATTGTGCTCGCAGGCTTCGACGGCGTAGCCCTTCGGCAGGCTGTCCGTGTCCAGCTGCACGACATGGGTGCCGTTCTTCACTGCCTGGAAGTGGTAGCGGCCGTCCTTGTCGGTGACGGCGTAGCTGCCGTCCTCCATCAGCACGCGCACGCTGCCGAGACCTTCGGGGGACTTGTCGGTGTGCTTGTCGCAACCGACCAGCACGCGACCGATCACGGTGTTCACGTCCTGCATCAATTCGTTCTGGATCTCCACCTGCGCGGTGGCGACGTTGGACATCGCGCCGCCGTCGGCAAGACCCTGCGCGCGGTTGATGGCGGTGCCGAGCGGCGTGGCCGCGGTCACTTCCACCACATAGGTCAGCTGCAGCTGGCTGGACTTGTCGATGGTGCCCAGGGTGAACTGCAGTTGCTGGCCGTTGGACGCGATCGCCGGATCGGCGACCTTGGCGGTGCCGACGCGCGCCGATCCGTTGACGTAGCGGAAACCCTGCGGCAGCGTGTCCACCAGGTGGACGTCCCGTGCCGCCAGGGTCTTGTCGGCGTTCTGCACCGAGACGGTGAACTGGATCATGTCGCCCACGGCGGCGCTGATTGCCGAGGCGGTCTTCTGCACGAACAGGCTGGTGGACACCGGGTCCAGCGGGATGTCGTAACCCACCGGCTGCGCCGTGGCCAGTGCAAACGGCTGGTCGAACGATGCCGGTCCCAGTGTATAAGGCGCGCCGGACAGGTGCTGCAGTGCTGCCATCGGCGCCGACGAGGCATAGCGGTAACCGGCCGGCGGCACCACCTGCAGGCGGTAACGCCCCGGCGCTGCCTGCGGCAGCAGGAAGGCACCGGTGGAAGCGCTGTAGCTGGCGCCCGAACTGTCGGTGACACTCTGGCCGGAAGTCACCGTCGACGGATAGTTGCTGAGGCCGTCACGGCCGACGACATGGGCGGCCACGCCGGTATCCGCGTCGACCAGGGTGATGCTCGCGCCGTTGATGCGCGCGCCGCTGGTGGAGTCGAATACCACGTTGTAGGGATTGACCAGCGCCTGCGCGCTGGAGCTGTCGCTCGGGTCCAGCGCGTCGGTGTAGTGCAGCTGCAGCTGCTGGTTCGGCTTCAGCAACAAGGTGCAGCCGGCCTGCGATGCCGCACCGGAGCTGAAGACATAACCGGCGAACGTGCCGGTGTTGGCGCCGGTTTCGGTCAGGCGAACGGTGACCGACTCGCTGGTGCCGGTGACCGACACCCTGGCCAGGATCGTCTCGCGAACCGACGGGTTGATGTTCTGGTCGTGATCCGTCACCTGCACGAAGATCGGATCGCCGGGGTAATACACCTGCGCCGAGCCCAGCGGCTGCGGGCTGTTCGGATCCAGCGTGGTGCCCTGCGCAGATACCGGTGGCGGCAGCGGGTTGAACGTGATGCCGCCGTCGCTGCTGCACAGCGTGGGTCCGATCAGCTGGCTGCTGGCGCCTGGCGCGTAGGTGAGGAATGCCGACGTGGACGGCGTGCGGCCACCGATCACCGGAGTGACCAGGCTGGTGGTCAGCGTAAATGTCTGGGCCTGCCCCTGCCCGGCGGAGCCGACGGGCCCCTGCCAGGTGAGCACGGCCTTGTTGGTGATGAGGGTGCCCGGCGGCGTGGGCGTGGTCGCCCAGGCGGTGGGCAGCAGCGTGAACAGCGTCAGGCCAGACAGCACCCACGCCTTGCCAAAACTGCCTGTCTTTCCGCCGCGGCGGCAAGAGGCTTTGGCAAGGCGGGCCGGTGCGGAAACATCCTGCACCAGCCGCGACTTGTCCATGTTTTCATGATGCGTACCTGCTTGCCGCGGACACAGAAGCGCGTCGCGCACGGGTCGTTGCCGACCCATGCGCGAGCGCAGTCCTGAAATCTTTAGCAGAGTCTGGAACACGGTGCGATCAGTCCGCCATTACTGGATCGTGACGCGGAACTTGGCGGTCGCGACCTGGCCCGCCGTGAGCGTGATGCCTGCTGCCGAGACAATGTGCGTCGCGGTGACGTAGGCACAGGTATCGGCATCGGCGGCATCGGTGCAGGCCGTTGCAGCGCCGCTGTTGAGGTTGGGTGCCGTCAACACGATCGAGTTGGTGTTGTAGGCCAGGTGGCCGTTGCCGATTTCCGTGCTCAGGTCATCGGATACCGCGACGCTGGTCGCCGTGGCGCCCGAACCGGCGGCATTGGTCACCGTGATGGTGTATTCCACGACGGCACCCGGAATGGCGTGCGGGGTGGTGGCACCGGTCGGATCGCTGATCACCACCGAGGTCTTGGCGATCGTCAGCGAAGCGCTCTTCACCAGGTAGGCATCGAGATCCGAAGCCGCACCGTCGAAGGCCGCCGCGTCACCCGTGGCCGGATGGGCCGAGGCCGGTTCGGCGAAGATGTTCTGCACCGTGCCGGGGGTCCATGCAGCGAGATGGTCATCGCTGGCCAGGGCGCTGCCGCTACCCGCAACACCGACCTTGGCGAGCAGGCCGACCACGGCAACCTGTGCATCGGTCGCCGTGGTGGGGATCGTGGCGACCACGAACACGGTCTTCGATGCGCCGGCGGCGAGGCTGCCCAGCGTACTGACCGGCAGATCGGTACCGGCGTCATAGACACCGTTGGTGTTGGTATCCGCATAGACGGCGGAGGTGGCGATGGCCAGGTTGGAGTTTGCCGGTGTACCGAACGGGTTGGCCGCGCCGGAGGCCATGTTGACCGCCGACAGGATCGCGTCCTGGGCCTGGTTGCCGTCGTTCTGCACCTTGAACGTGGTGGCAGCCGTGACACTTCCCGGCTGCGTGTTCAGGATGACGATGCTGCCGTCCTGCTTGGTGACGGTCAGGATCAGCTTCGCGTCCACCAGGAACGTGACGGTGTTACTGGTTTTGACGGGCTGAGCGGTGGCGCCGACGGTGTAGGCCACCGTGGCGGTATTGCTGACGGATGCGCCGGCGACGGTGGCTGCATTCGCAGCCATCGACCCCAGCCCAAGCAGCGCGCCGACCATCAAGGTCGTCGCGAGCCTGGCTCGATTGATACTTTTCATGACTGTTTCCTCTGTGTAGGGACTTTCAGGACTGGTGATCCGCTGGCCATGCGGATCCTTGGCGCCATGCCTGGCTGGCCGTGTTGCCGGGTTCCGGTTCTTGCACCGTTACCGCGTGAACGAATGCGCCTTTTCGGACGCACAACTCCCTCCGTGGCCGGGCACGAGGTGCCCGGTCAGCAGATGTCTCGCATATGCGTGAACCCCCAAACCGAACGGGTTTTCCCGCTCGGCTGTTACGTCACAACGCATTGCTCCCCGAGTAACCGGGCATCGCAAGCCCGGTCAGCAAATACCTGTCGAACGAATCAACCCCCTGTGATGTTTCCCGAAGATCCGATCATTCAGTTCCGGCAACCGCAGCCGGTTTATTGCAGTACCGCGCGGAAACTCACCGAGCCTTTGCCGGCCGGCGCGACATTGCCGTTGACGACCCAGCGGATGTTGGTGCAATCCTTCTCCGCGGCGGGGCGCGTGGTGTTGTCCGGGTTCTTCACCGTCAACGTGTCCAGCGAGCTGGCCCAGGTCTTGCCGCCATCGACGGAGTAGCTGATGGTGGTGTTGTCGCCCATCGCCGACCCCGCGACATAGCTCATGTGCACGGGAACCGGATCGTTCACCACCACGGCGTTCGCCGGTTTCGCGCCGGTGTTGCTGTAGGTGATGGTGTAGAGCACTTCGGTGCCCGGCATCACATGGGTCGCCGGTACCATTTCGGTGTGCTTGGTGCCGTCCTTGTCGACGGTGACCTTCTGCTGCTGCGCGACGGTCTGCAGTTCAATGCTGCCGGTTGCCGAGGCAGCCTGCACCGTGAGAGCGGTGAGGAGGCCAAGAAGAAGGAACAGGGGAGCGCGGAAGGATTTCATGCTCATTACCTCAATTGATCGTGACTTTGAATAAAATGATGTGGGGGTTGGCCGAGCCGGCCACGTTGCCCAGCTGGACGGTGATGGCATTCGCCGCGGTGATGCCGAAATCGCCGGCATCGTTGTCGGTGGCGCTGTCACCCAGCGGCTGGTTGTCCAGTACCAGGCTGCCGGGGACGTAGATGGAATGCTCCGGCATCGGATCGGTCACCACGAGGTTCCGGCCGGTGGCATTGCCGCCGCTGGGCGCCACGGTAAGCGTGTAAAGAATGGTTGAGCCCGACGTCGTCACGTTGCCACCGGATTTATCCGTCACCACCTGGGCGGAGGTGAATACGTAGTTCACGTTGCTGGCCTGGTAGGTGCCATTCGCGGACGCCTTGCCGCCAGTGAGGCCGGCGACCACCACGACCGAGCCATTCGCGCCCGGCTTCACGGCGCCTGGCGCGCCACTGAACGTGTCCGAGGTGGCCGCCACTTTCACGTACGCGAATCGACCGTCTCCGGCCGTATCCGGGATATCGCACAGCGCCAGCACGTTGGCGAAGGCACCGGCGGCGATCGCCGGATCGTTGCTGCCTGGGACATACAGTGGGTCGGTGTCGGAGTAGATCCCGTTTTCGTCCGCATCCAGGTACAGCTTGCAATTGCTGGCCGTGAAATCCTGCCCGGTTCCAGCCAGCGCCGTCGGCGCCAGCGCGTAGTTGTCATTGCCGTTGCCGGTATTGGTCACCCGGAACAACAGGACCTGCGCGACCGAACCCGCCACCGTCTGCACCGGCTTGGCGTCCTGCCAGGTGACCACCACATCCACCAGCTGATCCACCACGAACGTGGTGCTGGCTTTGCCGATGGAGTTGACACCGCCCTGCATGTAGCTGACGACCGCGGTGTTGTTGATCTGGGTGCCCGGCGCCACACCGGCTGCCGAGGCAGCCGTGACCAGGAGAAATCCGGGTAGCGCCAGCAGAAGCAGGAAGAGCTGCTTCCCATGGCTGAAGCACGGGCGTCGCAGACTCATCGGGGCGATTTCGTCCCGGTACTTAGTCATGTGACAAGCAGCCCAGCTTCACGATGAATGACCCCGGCAAACGATGGTTGAAGACTTATCCAGCCTGGGTAAGACCCATGCCAGTTATCGACTGGAAGAGGATTGAGCCATCGAACATGGTGGTTCTCTCCGGCTAGGTTTTGAGCTCTTGCGTTGGGTCATAAGCAACCTGCGTGCCAAAATATGGATGTAAGCAATGACGCTAGATTCATGGCCGGTTGTGGCCGGACGGATCCACGATTTCAGCGATACGCCAGCGTACGTTGTGGGTCCTCCCTGACAAATTATGGCATTGAAAAGTGCGAACCACGTCACTTTGTTTAACAGGCTTTTCACGGCGCATGGACGCAAAGCTGTGACGTGAGCCACAAAAACGGCTCGAAATGTAAAGGTAGCTTGACATTGACTTGACGCAGCGCGTAGCCTGCGCTTGTCAAGGGTGCTTGACATACCCGGATGGAGAAACGTGATGCGCAGGACCTCTGTATTACGCCGCGTGCTTTTCCCGTTGTTGGCGTTGGCGCTGGTGCTGGCCGATAGCGGTGTCATGGCCCATGAAGTGGTAGCAAGCACGACGTTCGGCACGCTGAAAGTGGAGCGTCACGGCGAGCACGGCCGCCCGGTGATCCTGATCCCCGGTCTCGCCGGTGGTCCGTGGGTGTGGCAGCAGACGATCGCCGCACTGGAAACGAATCATGTGGTGTATGCCGTCACCCTGGCCGGGTTCGATGGCATGCCGGCACCGGCCGATGGCGGCAACCTGTTCGATCGTGCCGACGCTTCCCTGCTGGAATGGATCCAGCAACAGAAAATCGACAAGCCGGTGCTGGTCGGCCACAGCTTGGGCGGCACCCTGGCGTTGCGTTTCGCCAGCGAACATCCCGGGCTGGTGGCAGGCGTGGTGGCGGTGGATGGCCTGCCGCTGTTCCCCGGGATGGACCGGGTCGGTGCGGAGCAGCGTGTCGCCATGGCCGCGGGCATGCGCAAGCAGGTGGCGTCGGCCACGCCGGCGCAGTTCAGGGCCCAGCAGCTGGATTACATGCAGAAGATCGGTGTGATCGATCCGGCACTGGCTGCGCGCTATGCGCCATGCAATGCGCGCAGCGATGTGCAGGCCACGGCCGAATACATGGCCGAGGATCTTGCCGCGGATGGGCGCCCGGGCCTGAAGCACGCGAACCTGCCGATCCTGGAAATCTCGCCATACAACGCGCCGGACTTCAGCCAGCCACCGATGCTGATGACGGAACAGCAGAAGGCTGACTATTACCGCAGCCTGCTGGCGAACGCGCCGGATGCCAGGGTGGTATCGATCAGTCCGTCACGGCATTTCGTGATGCTCGACCAGCCGGCGAAGTTCCAGCTGGTGCTGAACGACTTTCTGAAGTCGCTTTGAGGAACCCGTCATGCCTCGTCTTTCCAACAAGCAGTACCAGCGACAGTCGATGCTGGCGATGGCTGCATATGTCGCTGTCATGCTGGGAGTGTGGCCACTGGTACGCACGGTGACCGGTGTGCCACTGAAGGTGCTGCTGGCGTTGGCGCCGGTGTTGCCGATGCTCTACGTGATCGCGTTGATGGCACGGCGCATCCGCGACAGCGATGAGCTGGAGCAGCGCATGCACCTGATCGCGCTGGGCGTGGCCACGGGCTTGGTCGGCGCGCTGAGCATGATCGGTGGGTTTCTCGCGTCGGCCCAGGTGTGGCATCTGGATGGCGCGATCCTGATCTGGGTATTTCCGGCGCTGATGTTCTGCTACGGCATCACGCGCTGGTGGGTGGCGCGCCGTTATGGCGTGAGCCTGGCGTGCGACGGGGAGAGTCGCGTGCCGCTGCATCTGCGCTTCCTGCTGATGGCGATCGTGACGGGCGTGGCCGCATGGTGGTTTCGGCGGTCGCCGGATGATCGCAGCCTCGGCATGCTGTGCGGCATGGCCGCAGGATTTGCAGTGCTGGGTGTGGTGCTGGGCATCGTGCACTGGCGCCGGCGCCAGCATCACGGCGAGGCGTTGCCGTGATGCTGAATCCGCCGGTCAAGCGTTATCTGCGCGACTTCATTCCCGCAATGGCGGCATACATGATCGTGTTGCCGATCTCGATCGTGCTGTTGCGGCAGTTCGCCATGCCGACCGCGATGAAGGCACTGGTGGTGCTGCTTCCAGTGCTGCCGATGCTGCTGGTGGTGCGGGCGATCATGCGGCACATGCAGCGTCTGGATGAACTGCAGCAGCGCATCCAGATCCAGGCGGTGGGGATGACCTGTGCGCTGGTGGGTACGGCGACGTTCGCGCTGGGTTTCCTGCAGGGCGCAGGGCTGGTGCGCTCATTCGCGGGCGAAATGGTCTGGGTGCTGCCGGCGATGATCGGTGTGTGGGGCGTTGCGATGGCAATCATTTCGCAGCGATATCACCGTGACTAGGCGGGGCATCCAGCCGGCGCTGTCGGGGCCGGTGCGCGGATGAACAACCATGTCCGCGAGTTGCGTGGTGAGCAAGCCTGGTCGCAGGCCGACCTGGCCGAGCGACTGGACGTATCGCGGCAGACCGTCAACGCGATCGAAACCGGCAAGTATGATCCCAGCCTGCCGCTGGCATTCAAGATCGCGAAATTGTTTGGCCGTCCGATCGAATCGATTTTTGTACCGGGTGAGGAGTGAGGGGAATGGCATTGAATGGACGAACCGTTTTCCGGATTGGCGTGGCGGTCGTGGCGCTGGGCTATCTGGCCTGGCATGAGCTGCATCCGAAAGAACCCGCGGCGGCAACGGCAACGGCGACGGTCGACGCGCAGGCGAATGCCGCCAGGCCGCTGCCGCAGGCGAAGCCGCAGACGTGGAAGCTGGGGACGGTGACCTTGACCGCCTGCTCGTTGGCTCAGCCCAATACCGGCCTGAGCACGGCCGCATGGTGTGCAGCGTTTGCGGTGCCGGAAAACCGCGCCGATCCGCACGGCCGCACGATCACGCTGAAGCTGGCGCTGCTGCGTTCCAGTGCGCAGGTGGCGAGCAAGGACATGCTGGTGTTTCTTGCCGGCGGCCCCGGCCAGGCGGCGACCGACTCGGCCGGCGCGATTGCCGCGATGCTGGAGCCGTTGCGCGCGCATCGCGATGTGCTGCTGCTCGACCAGCGCGGTACCGGCGGTTCCAACGCACTCACCTGCAAGCAGGCCGAGGATGCGCCGGCCGCGGATTCGGAAGACAGTTTCGATGCCGACAAGATGCGCGCCGAGGCGGCCGAATGCCTCAAGCAGGTCCAGCCGAAGGCCGACCCGCGCTACTACACCACCACGGTGGCGGTGCAGGACCTGGAGGACGTGCGCAGGGCGCTCGGTTCGCCGCAGTTCGATCTGGTCGGCGTGTCGTACGGCACGCGGGTGGCGCAGCAGTACCTGATGCATTATCCGGCGGCGGTGCGCAGCGTGGTGCTGGACAGTGTGGTGCCGAACACGCTGATCCTCGGCGAGGACTTTGCGCGAAACCTCGACGATGCGCTGAAGGCGCAGTTTGCCCGCTGCACCGCCGAGCCCGCCTGCAAGCAGCATTTCGGCGATCCGGACCAGACCCTGTACCAGTTGCGCGATGCGCTGCGCGCAAACCCGCATCAGGTCAGTTTCCGCGATCCGGAAAGCTACCAGACCGTCAAGCGGATATTGAACGAGAACGCGCTGGCCAGCGTGGTGCGGATGTTCGCGTACACGCCGGCCACCGCTGCCCTGCTGCCGCTGTCGATTGACGCCGCGGCGCATGGCGACGTGGGTCCGCTGCTGGGCCAGGCGAAGATCCTGTCCGGCGACCTGGCCGACCTGCTGGGCAGCGGCATGCAGTACTCGGTGATGTGCAGCGAGGACGCCGACCTGCTCACGCCGCGGCCGGAAGATGCCAACAGCATGCTTGGCACGCACATGATCGATGCCTTCAAGGCGGTCTGTTCGGTGTGGCCGAAGGGCACGCGACCGGCCGATTTCCACGCGCCGCTGAAGACCGACAAGCCGGTGCTGCTGCTGGCTGGACAGTACGATCCGGTCACCCCGCCGCGGTATGCGCAAGAGGTGGCCAAAGGCCTTGCCAACGCGCGCGTGCTGGTGCTGAAAGGCCAGGCGCACAGCGTGATGGCGGTCGGCTGCACGCCGCAGCTGGTGCAGCATTTCGTCGAACAGCTGGATCCGAAGAAGCTTGACGCGAGCTGCCTGGATCAGCTGCGAGCCACCCCGATCTTCATCGACTTCAACGGAGCCACCCCATGATCGAGGTAAGGGATTTGCACAAGGCGTTCGGCGCGGTGAAAGCCGTCGACGGCGTCAGCTTCATCGCCCGCGACGGCGAGATCACCGGCCTGCTCGGCCCCAACGGCGCCGGCAAGACCACCACGCTGCGCATGCTTTACACGCTGATGGCGCCGGATCGCGGCCAGGTGCTGGTGGACGGCATCGACGCGGCGGTCGATCCGCTCGGCGTGCGCCGCCAGCTCGGCGTGCTGCCGGATGCGCGCGGCCTGTACAAGCGGCTGACTGCGCGCGAGAACATCGACTACTTCGGACGGCTGCACGGCCTGCCGGAGGATCTGCTGAAGAGCCGCCGCGAGGCGCTGATCAAGGCGCTGGAGATGGACGACATCGCCGGACGCCGTACCGAGGGCTTCTCGCAGGGACAGCGGGTGAAGACCGCGATCGCCCGTGCGCTGGTGCACGATCCGCGCAACGTGATCCTGGACGAGCCCACCAACGGCCTCGACGTGATGGCCACGCGCGCGCTGCGCCAGTTCATGACCAGGCTGAATGCGGAAGGTCGCTGCGTGCTGTTTTCCAGCCACATCATGCAGGAGGTGGCCGCGCTGTGTGACCGCATCGTGGTGATCGCGCACGGTCGGGTGGTGGCGGACGAATCCCCGGACGCGCTGCGCGCACAAACCGGCGAGAGCAATCTGGAGGATGCGTTCGTGAAAATCATCGGCAGCGACGAGGGCCTGGCCGCATGAATACCGTCAACCTGAAAACCCGGCGCAGTCGGGCCTTCCTCACCGTGTTCCTGAAGGAGGTGCGGGAAAACCTGCGTGATCGGCGCACCCTGATCACCGCGTTTCTCACCGGCCCGCTGCTGGGGCCGATCATGTTCGTGCTGTTGCTCAACGTCTCGCTCAGCCGCGAGCTGGACAAGGCCGAGAAGCCGTTGCCGGTGCCGGTGATCGGGGCGCAGTACGCGCCCAATCTGCTCGATGCACTGAGGGCTGGTGGGGTGGTGCCGGGCGCGGCGGTGGCTGATCCGGCGCAAGCCGTGCGCAGGCAGGATGCGGACGTGGTGCTGCGCATTGCGTCGAACTACGGCAACGCCTGGCGCAAGGGCGAGCCGGTGCAGGTGGAGCTGTTCTACGACTCCTCGCAGCGCGATGCCAGCACCTCGGTGGCGCGGGTGACCCAGCTGGTCGAAGGCTACGGGCGACAGCAAGGCGCGATGCGGCTGGTGGCACGCGGGCTGTCACCGAGCACGGCGTGGCCGGTGCAGGTGGCCAGGCGCGATCAGGCCACGCCGCAGTCGCGCGCGGTGCTGATGTTCGCGATGCTGCCGTACTTCTTCGTGATCACCATCTTCATGGGCGGCATGTACCTGGCGATCGACCTGACCGCCGGCGAACGCGAGCGGCAGTCGCTGGAGCCGCTGTTCGCGAATCCGGTGTCACGCTGGAAGATCCTGTGCGGCAAGCTGGCGGCGATTTGCGTGTTTTCCACCATCAGCCTGCTGATCACCTTGCTGGCGTTTGCCGTGGTCGGACGATTCATACCGACCGAGAAGATCGGCATGGAACTGGATCTCGGCCCGCACTTTGCGGCGAACGTGCTGCTGCTGATGCTGCCGCTGGTGCTGCTGCTGTCGGCGCTGCAGTCGATGGTGGCGGCGTTCGCCAAGAGTTACCGCGAGGCACAGACCTATCTCTCGCTGTTGATGCTGGTGCCGATCATCCCCAGCGCGCTGTTGTCGTTCATGCCGATCAAGGCGCAGGCGTGGATGTATGCGATACCGCTGCTCGGCCAGAACCTCGGCATCATGCAGCTGCTGCGCGGCGATGGCGTCACCATGCAGCAGATGGGCCTGTGCCTGGCCGGCAGTCTGGCGGCGGGCGTGATTGCGCTGCTGGCGACGATCCAGCTGTACCGCTCGGAGCGGCTGGCGATTTCGGCCTGAGCAAGTCCGTTTCGCTGGGCGACAACTCATCGCCCTGCGAAACGGCCGTGTGGTTGCGTCACCGGCGATGAATCAGCGACGCACCGCGGCCTCGGTGGCGCAGCCGCTCTTCACGAGATGGTGCGCCGGATCGTAGATCGCCACGCTGGCGGTGGTGGTGAACTGGTTGGCGTCGTTGCTCAATGTGATGGTGCGCTGGACTTCCTGGGTGCCGGCGTAACTGCCGTCCGGATTGAAGCGGAAGAATATGAACTTCGAGGCGAACTTGCCCAGGCCGATGAAGTGCCAGGTGCCGAAGCTGGGGTAGCGTAAGGCCGGCGACATGTTGATGCCGACTTCCGTCTGACTGCCGTCGGCCGCGTACTGGTTCATCGCCGGGAACGTCGCCACGGCGTTGCCGCTGACACAGTCGCGCAAGGTCACGTTGACATCCCACACGCCGACCAGGCGCAGCGGTGCCGGCAGCCAGGAAGCCGGTGTGCCGCTGATGCCCGCGGCGGATGCGCTGGAACCGATGCCGATGAGCGCCGCGAGTGTGGCCGCGGCCAGAAACAGTTTGCTGTGCTTCTTCATGATGTGGACCTCGCGTAGTTGTCGGAACGGTGGGACGGTGGAAAGCCACCGTGTCCACATCTTTTGCGCTACCGGGCCGCGGAGTCCTTAGAATCGGTCTGAAGATTTCTGAAAGCTGACGCTGTCATCCCGAGGGACAGGTCATGACCCGATATACCTTCGATGACTTCTGCCTGGACGGAGCTGCGCGCGCGCTGTCGCGAGGCGGCGCGTCGGTGACGCTGACGCCGCGGGTCTTCGACACCTTGCTGCATCTGCTCGAACGCAACGGCGAACTGGTCGACAAGGATGAGCTGATGCAGGCGGTGTGGCCGTCGCGGGTAGTCGAGGAGAACAACCTCAATCAGGCCATCTCGGCATTGCGCCGGGCGCTTGGCGACGTGCGCGGCGAGCATCGTTACGTCCTGACCGTACCGGGACGCGGCTACCGGTTTGTCGCCGAGGTGCACGTCGAGCCATCTGCTGATACGGCGTTGGCAACCAGGCCGTTGCGCACGCTGGCGGTATTGCCGTTCAGGCTGCTGCAGCCTGCGCCGGACGAAGCGCTGCAGACCGGCATGGCCGATACCCTGATCACCCGGCTCAGCGGTCTGGGCGAGCTGGTCGTGCGGCCACTGTCGGCGGTGTGCCGTTTCAGTGGGCGGCAATACGATCCGCTGGGGATCGGACGCAGGCTTGGTGTGGACGCGGTGCTGGACGGGACGATCCAGCAGTCGGCGGCGCGCGTGCGGGTCAGCATGCGCCTGCTCGACGTCGTCGAAGGCCGGCAGCAATGGGCCGAGATCTTCGATACACAGGCCGATGACCTGTTTGCCCTGCAGGATGCGGTGGCGGAGAAGGCGGCTGCCGCATTGGCGCTGCGACTGACGTATGACGAGCGCATCCGGCTGACCCGGCGCTACACCGAAAATCCCGAGGCCTGGCGCTGCTACGCGCTGGCGCGGTTCTTCGTCGAGCAACGTTCGCCGTCGGCGTTGAAGCGTGCGATGGACAACTTCAAGCAGGCACTGGCGCTCGATCCGGGCTACGCACTGGCCCATGCCGAGCTGTCCGACGTCTACACGATCCAGGGTGTGATGGGTGCGCGACCACCGCACGAGGTCGGTCCGCCGGCGCGCGAGGCGGCGCTGCACGCGCTGGCCATCGACGAACGACTGCCGGTGGCGCACTACGCGCTAGGCCACGCGCTGGTGCAATACGATCGCGACTGGGCCGGTGCCGAGCTGGCCTATCGCCGCGCGCTGGAACTCGATCCGAACTGCACCAACGCGCATCATCGCTACGCGATCCTGCTGATGACGTCGGGGCGATCCGACGAGGCCTTCGCGCAGATACGGCGCGCACGTGAGCTGGATCCGAGCTCGCTGCCGATCGATGTCACCGAGGGTTTTCTCTACTACTGGGATCGTCAGTACGCGCGTGCGATCGCGCACCTGCGCGGCACGCTCGAACGCGAGCCGCATTTCTGGATGGCGCATTACTGGCTGGCCCAGGTGCTCGGATCGCATGGCGAACACACCGCCGCCGCGATCAGCGCGCAACGCGCGAACGAACTGGTGGGCAACGATGGTGCGCTATGGCTGATCGCCTGGACACATGCCGTGGCCGGTCGGCGCGACGAGGCGCTGGCACAGCGCGATGCGCTGCTGGAACGGTCGCATCAGCACTATGTGCCGCCTTACGACATCGTCCAGGTCCATGCGGGACTCGACGACGCGGAGCAGGTGTTCGCGTGGCTGGAGCGTGCCGAGCAAGGGCGCTCGCGTCACCTGGATACGCTCGGGGTCAATCCGATCATGGATGCCTACCGTGCCGATCCGCGCATGGCGGACATGTATGCGCGCATCGGAATCACGTCAGTGGCACGATCGCCAGCGACGCGCGGGTAAGGCTCAGCCCGGTGGCGCGGTCAGTTCCTGCGCGTTGAGGCAGCCGTGGTGATGGCGGTCGAGCTTGTGGAACTGGCGGCGCAGGTTGTCCTGGTATTCCTTCAAGGTGATCGGCCGGCCGCGGCCACCGGGTAGCTCATCGGTTTCGAGGATGCCGTCGCCGTTGCTGTCCATGCTGTGGAAGCCACGGCTCATGTACGCCAGATATTCGGCTTCGCTGACCCGGCCGTCGCCATTGCTGTCGAACAGCTGCAGGTAGTCCGAGCGCGAGTTCTGCGCGAGCACGATCGAAGGCGCCAGCAGCGCCAGCGCCAGTGCGATCCCACTCAGACGCACGTTCAGCGGATGCCGCCGTGGATGCCGATGAATTGAAGGAACTCCGCGCGGGTGCGCGCGTCGTCACGGAACGTGCCGAGCATCTGGCTGGTCACCATCGACACGCCGCGCTTGTGCACGCCGCGGGTGGTCATGCATTCGTGGCTGGCGTCGATCACCACCGCCACGCCGGCCGGCTGCAGGGTTTCCTGGATGCACTGGGCGATTTCGGCGGTGAGCTTCTCCTGCACCTGGAAGCGCCGCGCGAAACCATCCACCACACGTGCCAGCTTGCTGATCCCGACGACCCGGTTGGTCGGCATGTAGCCGACATGCGCACGGCCGATGATCGGTGCCATGTGGTGTTCGCAGTGGCTCTCGAACTCGATGTCGCGCAGCACCACCATCTCGTCGTAGCCGGCCACTTCCTTGAAGGTGCGGCGCAGGTAATCGCCCGGGTCGGACTCATAGCCGGAGAACCAGTCGCGATACGCCTTGACCACTCGCTTGGGCGTGTCGAGCAGGCCCTCGCGCGCCGGGTCCTCGCCGGCCCAGCGCAGAAGGGTGCGCACGGCCTCTTCGGCCTGTTCGCGGGTGACTTCGAGTTCGGGACGCGGCTCGCTCATGCGAGTTCCTCGGGGGCAAGGCTGGTCCATCAGTTTAGCGCTGAGATCAACGGCTGTCCCCGGTCGGTGGATCGGGCACGAAGTGGCCTGGAAACGCTTCCGGCCGACGCGGCAGCAGCGGTCTCGCCGGCAGCACGCCGCGTGCGATCAGGTGGGCGCGGGTGTCGTAGTACAGCGTGATCACTTCGTCCGGCGTGTCGGAGGCGCGCTCGAAATCGACGTAGCTGATGGTGGAATCCTCGCGCTGACCGTGGCCGGTACCCAGCGGACCATTGCTCGGGGCCGGCGCGGCCTTGGCCGCCTGCGCCGCCATCGACGGACTCGCGCGCATGTCCGGGCGGGCCATCGATTCCGCGGCCGCGGCGGGTGCCACTTCGTCCACCGGTGCCGGCATGGCGGGACTGAATGCGCGTTGGCGACGGAACACCGCTAGCCCGATCACGCCGACATTGTCCGGGCGTCCGGTGCGCACGGCGTAACTCTGCGCGAAATCCGCGAACACGAAGTCGGCGACCTGCGCCGTGCTCTTGCGCCAACCGAGCACGTCGGTGTCGGCGTACGGATCCAGCACATAGCCGGTCTGCGACCAGTCCGCGGTGTCGCCGGAGATCGCATTCACCGCATCGACCGAGAGCACCGCCATCACGTCGCTGCCGGCGCGGTTGCGCAGGCTGATCTGGTAGCGATGCCCCGGCTCGCCGGCGATGTAGTAGCGGCCGTCGTGCCGGTAGACCGGTAGCGCGCGCTGGCTGGTGCGGTCGTAAACCGTCAGATCGACCAGCCGGCCCACCGCAGCGGCGGATGCGGCATGGGCCAGGCCCGCCGCGAAGACGAGTGCAAGCAACAGGGTTTTCATCAGGCGACTCCGGCATGCATCGCGGATCGATGCATGGGATGAAACGTCGCGCCGCGGCCGATGGGGTTAAGCAAGGCTCAGATCTCGACGTCGTCCTCGCCGTTTTCATCCAGTTCCGGCACATCTCCCAGCAACTGCTGGGTGACCTCGCCGGAGAGGGTTTCCACCCCGCGCAGCTTGCGTTCGATCGCACGGGTGCGCTGGCCGGCGCTGTCGATGCTGTTGCGCGCGGCGTCGAGTTGCTTGCGGGTCTTTTCCAGCACCACGCCGAACTTGCCGAATTCGTTCTTCACCGCGCCGAGCAGCGCCCATACCTCGCTGCTGCGCTTGGCGATCGCCAGCGTGCGGAAACCCATCTGCAGGCTGTTGAGCAGGGCGCTGAGCGTGGTCGGGCCGGCCACGGTGACACGGTGCTCGCGCTGCAGCAGCTCGAACAGGCCGGGGCGACGGATCACCTCGGCAAACAGGCCTTCGGTTGGCAGGAACAGTACGGCGAAATCGGTAGTGTGCGGCGGCGCGATGTACTTGCTCTTGATCCGCTTGGCCTCTTCGCGCACCCGCAGTTCCAGCGCGCGGCCGGCGATCCCGGCGCCCTCGACGTCGGCGTTTTCCTGCGCTTCGAGCAGGCGCTGGTAGTCCTCCATCGGAAACTTCGCGTCGATCGGCAGCAGGATGTGTTCGCCTTCGCCCTGGCCCGGCATGCGGATGGCGAACTCGACCCGCTCGTTGCTGCCCGGCACGGTGATCACGTTCGATTCGTACTGTTCGGCGGTGAGCATCTGTTCGAGCAGCGCACCGAGCTGCACTTCGCCGAGGATGCCGCGGCTTTTTACATTGGTCAGCACGCGCTTGAGATCGCCGACGCCGATCGCCAGATTCTGCATCTCGCCGAGTCCGCGCTGCACCGCCTCCAGCCGTTCGGACACCAGCTGGAACGACTGGCCCAGCCGCGTCTCCAGCGTGCTCTGCAGTTTCTCGTCGACGGTGGCACGCATCTGTTCGAGCTTGGCGGCGTTGTCCTGCTGGATCGCGCCGAGCTTGGCCTCCAGTGTGGCGCGCACCTCGCCCATGCGTTTCTCGTGATCGGCGCCGAGCGCGGCCAGACGCTGCTGCTGCTGTTCGCCGAAGTGGTTGAGCGCGAGCGTGGTTTCCTCGCGGCTCTTGCGCGCATCTTCGGCGAGGCGCTGCGCCAGCGATTGCAGGCCGCTGTCGGTGCGCTCGGTGAGCAGGTTCAGGCGCTGGCCGAAACCATCGATGCGTTCAACCTGCTGCTGCGACATGCCGCCGAGCTGCTCGCCGAGATGACCGCGAAAACGGTCGAAGCCCTGCTGCAGTTCCTCGCGGCCGGCGCGCTGCTCCTCGCGCACGGTGCGCTCGACGCGGGCGCCGTCGTCCTTCAGCGCGTCCAGTCTGGCGTTCGTGCCGGCATCGCCGCGACCGCGCAGCAGCATGACGAACTGCAGCAGCAGGCTCAGCGCGACGACGAGGATCAGGATGATCAGCAAGGTTTCGGTGGACGGCATGGAACGTTTTCCGCTGTGAATGCATCCAGTGTACGTCGGGCCGTCTCATTCGTTGCGCCAGTGGCATCGATGCGACCGTATGGGCAGCGCCGGTCGGGGCGGCGCATGATGCCAGCTATCCATCCCATCGAGGGTGCACCCATGGAACACGTACATGATTATCTGATCATCGGCGCCGGCATGGCCGCCGATGCGGCGGCCAAGGCCATTCGCGAAGCAGATGCGGCGGCGAACATCGGCATCGTCGGCGACGAGGCGCAGGCGCCGTACCAGCGGCCGCCGCTGAGCAAGGCGCTGTGGAAGGGCGACAAGTCGCCCGCCGACATCGACCTGGCCACCGCGAAGAATGGCGTGCAACTGCATCTGGGCCGCCACATCGAATCGCTGGATCGGGCCGCGCATGTGGCACGCGACGATCACGGCGACAGCTATCGTTATCGCCGCCTGCTGCTGGCCACCGGCGCCACCCCGCGGCGGCTGCCGTTCGACGGCGGTGAGCGGGTGATCCACTTCCGCACGCTGGA
This sequence comes from Rhodanobacter sp., assembly GCA_036724165.1. GTDB lineage: Bacteria > Pseudomonadota > Gammaproteobacteria > Xanthomonadales > Rhodanobacteraceae > Rhodanobacter. The sequence goes on along the minus strand of DAIMGD010000005.1, from coordinate 450 downwards.
TGACTACCAGACGTTGCGCCGTTTCGCGGTGGCCGGCGCGCATGTCGCGGTGATCGGCGGCGGCTTCATCGGCAGCGAACTGGCGGCGTCGCTGAGCGGCATCGGCTGCAAGGTGACCATGCTGTTCCCTGGGTCGGCGATCGGCGCGGGTCGCTATCCCGATGGCTTGTCGGCCTTCCTCGACGATTACTTTCGCGAGCGCGGTGTGAGCTTGCGCACCGGTGTCACCGCGGTCGATGGCAACGTCGTCGCCGAGGGCGTGGAGTTGACCCTGTCCGATGGCGGCACGCTGCGCGTGGACGCGGTGGCAGCCGGCCTGGGCGTGACGCCGAACACCGCGCTGGCCGAGCAGGCCGGTCTGACGGTCGACAACGGCGTCATTGTCGATGCGCAGCTGCGCAGCAGCGATGCCGACATCTGGGCCGCCGGCGACGTGGCGAATTTCCACAG
>DAIMGD010000004.1:0-26155 GCA_036724165.1 Rhodanobacter sp. | reverse complement strand
TCGCACGACTTCCTCGGTCACCTCGTGGCACCGCTGCAAGGTATGCGCACCGTCGTCGCCGAGCGGGCCGAGCCCTTCGATCAGCAGCAGCCGTTCGATCCGCTCGGGGGTTGCGGCGGCGACCAGCGCGGCGATACCGGCACCGAGCGAATGGCCGAGCAGGGCGTAGCGATCCAGCGCCAGCGCATCGACGGCGGCGAGTACGGTTTGCACGTAGTCCAGGTAGCGGTAGCTGGCGCCGGCGTGCAGATGCCCGGAGTGACCATGACCGGGCAGCTCCAGCAGGATCACCCGGAAGCGCGCGGCCAGCAGCGGCGCCAACCGCGCGAAGCTGCCGGCATTGTCCAGCCAGCCGTGCAGCGCCAGCAGTGGCGGCGCGGTGTCGTCACCCCACTGTTGCGCGCACAGCGCGAGATGCGGCAGCGCGATGCGCAGCTCAGTCGGCGCGGGCATGCTGCTGCGCGCGTTGGCCGGCATCGCCACGGCGACGTTGCGCCGCGGCGGCATCGTAGGCGAGCTCGAATTCCGGCCAGCCCTGGGTATGCCGCAGGATCAGCGCGGCAAGGCTGCCGACCTGTTCGGCGCTGTCGTTGAGTGCGGGGATGTAGCGCAAGGACTGGCCGCCGGCCGCGGTGAAGAAATCGCGGTTCTGCATCGCGATTTCCTCCAGCGTCTCCAGGCAATCCACCGCGAACCCGGGGCAGGCCACATCGAGTTTTTTCACGCCGTCGGCGGCGAGCTGGCGCACGGTGGCATCGGTGTACGGTTGCAGCCAGCGCTCGCGGCCGACGCGTGACTGGAAGCTGGTGATCAGCTGGTCCTCGCGCAGCCCCAGCCGTTCGCGCAGCAGTCGCGCGGTGGCGAGGCACTGGCAGAAGTACGGATCGCCGGCGTCGCGGTAGTACTCGGGAATGCCATGGAATGACAGCAGCAGCTTGTCGCCGCGCCCGTTCGCCGCCCACCAGCGTTCGATGCTGGTGGCCAGCGCCTCGATGTGACCGGGATCATCGTGATAGTCGTTGACCAGGCGCAACTCCGGCGGCCAGCGCAGGCGCTGCAAGCTGCCGGCGACCGCGTCGATCACCGAGCCGGTGGAGGTGGCCGAATACTGCGGATACAGCGGCAGCACCAGCAAGCGGCGCACGCCTTCGCGTTGCAGCTGTTCGATCGTGTGCGCCACCGACGGCTCGCCGTAGCGCATCGCCAGCGCGACGCGGATCGGCCCGGCCGGCCGCTGGCGTGCCAACTCCGCTTGAACGGCGCTCGCCAGCGCCTCGCTGCCGAAGCGCAGCGGGGAGCCTTCGGCCGTCCAGATCCGTGCATAGGCATGCGCGGACCGCGCCGGTCGGAGGCGCAGGATGATGCCGTGCAGGATCAGCCACCACAGCCAGCGCGGGTATTCGATCACCCGCGGGTCGCCGAGAAATTCGGCCAGATAGGGGCGCACCGCTTTCGCGGTCGGCGCGGTCGGCGTACCCAGGTTGACCAGCAACACGGCTGCCTGAACGGACTGAACGGCAGGCCCGTGGGAATAGCCGGCAAGGCCGGTATAGTGATTGCTGCGTGGCATCGTGACAGTTGTGGCTGAACCAGCTGTGGAGTCTGCCACAAGCCCTGTGCGCCGCGGCGCGCTTCCTCAAATCCCCGTATCCGTGGAGCTGTCCATGATCAAGAATCCCCTGCGACACCTGCTGCTGATTGGCCTGGCCCTGCTGCTGCCGGCGATGGCCGTGCATGCCGAGGATCCGCCGCTGGTGCGCGCGAAGAACGCGGTGCGCGTGCTCAGCGAGATCATGCAGGCGCCGGACAAGGCGATTCCGCAGGATCTGCTGCGCGATGCCAAGGCGATTGCGGTGATTCCCGACATGCTCAAGGTCGGTTTCATCTTCGGCGGCCGGCGTGGCGAGGGCCTGATTTCGGTGAAGAGCCCGGACGGCACCTGGTCCAACCCCAGCTTTATCAGCATGACCGGCGGCAGCGTGGGCTTCCAGGTCGGCGTGTCCTCGACCGACGTGGTGCTGGTTTTCCGCACCCGGCGCGGGGTGGATTCGATCGTGCGCGGCAAGTTCACCCTCGGCGCGGATGCGTCGGCGGCGGCCGGTCCGGTCGGGCGCACCACCAGCGCTTCCACCGATGAACAGATGAAGGCCGAGATCTACTCCTACTCGCGTGCCCGCGGCCTGTTTGCCGGCGTGGCGATCGATGGCGCGGCACTGCGTATCGACTACGACGCGAACGAAGCGGTTTATGGCCCCGATGTCACGCCACGGCGGATCTTCGAGGGCGGCGTCAGCAACGTGCCGGGGCCGGTGGTCGACTTCCGCGATCGGCTTGAGGAGTACACTTCGCGCTGATTGCATGGAACCTGTCGCCGCGCCACGCGCGATCGGTTCTTGGCCCGCCTGTTTCGAGGTTGACTATGTTTGGCATTGATAGCATCTGGCACTGGATCATCCTGCTGGTGATCGTGTTGCTGTTGTTCGGCACCAAGAAGATCCGCAACCTCGGGCCGGATCTCGGCGCCGCGATCCGCGACTTCAAGAAGAGCGTCAGTGGCGACGACGAAGCCAGGCAGAAGGAAGACGAGGCCCGGCGCAAGGAGGCGGAGCAGCTGCGCGCCGATCCGCTGCATGCCGATAACGCCAGTACCACGCAGAGTCAGCGCGACTCCAGCGAAAACAAGTAAGCGCGCGGCGAACGGAGCGCGGCGATGATCGAGATCAGCCTCGGCAAGATGGTGCTGCTCGCGCTGATCGCGTTGATCGTGCTGGGGCCGGAGAAATTGCCTGGCGCCGCACGTACCGCGGGCGCCCTGCTGCGGCGGGTGCGCAATGGCTGGGACAACGTGCGCGCCGAAGTCGAGCGCGAACTGGAAATCGAGGAAATCAAGCGCACCGCGCGCGAGGCGGCTGCCCGCGCGGAAGCGGCGCAGAACGAGTTCAAGGGCACGCTGCAGCAGGTGCATGAACCGTTTGCCGATGCCGCCATGCTGATGAAGGCGAAAACCGCCGCGCCGGAAAATGCGGCGGCTGCCAGCGACGCGCCGGCCGCCGCCCACGTGCAGCACGAGCTGCCACTGGGCGAATCGTTCGTCGCGCCGAAGCCGGTCGGGGAAGCTCCGCATGACAACGCCTGATTCCGGTACGTCGGCACCGGAGGATCTGCAGCAGGGACTTTTTTCGCACCTGCTCGAATTGCGCACGCGCCTGCTCAAGGCGGTGGCGGCCATCGTGCTGGTGTTGCTGGCCCTGGTGCCATTCGCCAACCGCCTGTACAGCGAGCTGGCCGCGCCGCTGGTGGCACGCCTGCCGCACGGCGCGCATCTGATCGCCACCGAGGTCACCAGTCCGTTCATCACACCGTTGAAACTGGCCTTCTATACGGCGCTGTTCATCAGCATGCCGGTGATCCTGTATCAAGTGTGGGCGTTCGTCAGTCCGGGTCTGTACAAGCACGAGAAGCGCCTGGCGCGACCGCTGCTGGTCGCCGCGCTGGGGCTGTTCTACCTGGGCTGTGCGTTTGCCTATTTCCTGGTGCTGCCGGCGGCGTTCCGCTTCCTCACCGCGGTGACCCCGCAAGGTGTGGAGATGATGACCGACATCACCCACTACCTCGATTTCGTGATGCTGATGTTCTTTGCGTTCGGCCTGTGCTTCGAGGTGCCGGTGGCAGTGGTGATCCTGGCCGCGATCGGCGTGGTCGATCTGCAGAAGCTGCGCAGTGGGCGGCGTTACGCAATCGTCGGTGCATTCGCGCTGGCCGCGCTGATCACCCCGCCGGACATCACCTCGATGCTGATGCTGGGGATCCCGATGTGCCTGCTCTACGAGCTCGGTGTGCTGGCCGTGCGCTGGCTGGTGAAGCCGGGCTCGCTGCGGCCGGACGCAAGCTGATCCGGGCAGACCCGGCAGCTCAGTAAAGATCGTTCGGATCGACGTCCAGCGACCAGCGGACCCGTCGCGCCGACGGCAACCCCGCCAAAGCCAGCTGCCACGAACGCAGCATGCCGTGCAGGGTGCTGCGGCTGGTCGCCTCCAGCAGCAGCTGGCCGCGATGGCGGCCCGCGCGCAGCGGCATCGGTGCAGGCATCGGGCCGGCAATCTGCAACTGCTCGTTGATCGGCAAGGCGGCGTGCGCCGCGGCGAGAAATGCATCGACGTGCTCGCGCTGCGGCGCATCGGCGCGCAGCAATACCTGGTGGCTGTAGGGCGGCAGCTGGATCAGCCGACGCTCGGCCAGCAGTTCGCGCGCGGCGGCGGCATAGCCTTGCGCGAGCAGGCCGCGCAGCAACGGGTGATCCGGCTGGTGCGTCTGCAGCAGCACGCGTCCGGGTTTGCGCGCCCGCCCGGCGCGTCCGGCGACCTGCACCACCAGCTGTGCCAGCCGCTCGCCGGCACGGAAGTCCACGCTGTGCAGACCTTCGTCCACACTCACGATCGCCACCAGCGTGAGATTGGGCAGGTCGTGGCCCTTGGCCAGCATCTGGGTGCCGACCAGGATCGCCGGTTGATCATCCTTCAGCGTGGCCAGCAATTGCTCGAACGCGTCGCGCCGGCGGGTCGTCTCGCGATCGACGCGCAGCACCGGCACCTGCGGAAATTGTTCGATCAGCGCCTCTTCCAGCCGCTCGGTGCCCTGGCCTTGCGGCTTCAGTTCGATGGCGCCGCAGGCGGGACAGGCCGCTGGCACGCGGGTCTGGTAATCGCAGTGATGGCATAGCAGCCGGCGCCGCCCCGCGTGCAGGGTCAGCGAACGTTCGCAGCGTGGGCACTGGGCATGCCAGCCGCAGCTGTGGCACAGCAGCACCGGCGCATAACCGCGGCGATTGCGGAACACCAGCGCCTGCTCGCCGCGCGCCACCGTCTCCGCGACTGCGGCCAGCAACGCCGGTGACATGCCGTGCTCCAGCCGCTGCGCGCGCATGTCGATGATCTGCACCTGCGGCGGCCGGATCGCACCCGGGCGGGCACGCAGATGCAGGGTGCGGTAGCGGCCGGCCTCGGCATTCGCCAGCGATTCCAGCGAGGGGGTACCCGAACCCAGCAACACCGGCACACCCAGCGCGCGCGCACGCACCAGCGCCAGGTCGCGTGCGTGATAGCGAAAGCCTTCCTGCTGCTTGTAGGCGCTGTCGTGTTCTTCATCCACGATGATCAGGCCGGCCTGCGGCAGCGGCGTGAATACTGCTGAGCGCGTACCCAGGATCACCCGCGCATTGCCGTTGCGGGCGCGCAGCCAGGCCCGTGCACGATCGCCCTCGGACAGATTGGAGTGCAGCACCTCGACGATGACCCCAAGCCGCTCGCGCAGGCGCCGCACGGTCTGCGGCGCGAGGCCGATTTCAGGCACCAGCAGCAGCGCCTGTTTGCCTTGCGCCAGCACCTGCTCGATCAACGCCAGGTACACCTCGGTCTTGCCGCTGCCGGTGACGCCGTCGAGCAGGAACGGCTGGTACTGGCCGAGACTGGCGCCGACCGCGGCGACCGCCTGCTGCTGTTCGTCGCTCAGTTGCGGAGCCAGAGATGCGGGCAGCGGGCGGTCGAGCGGTGGCCGTTCGCTGCGTTCGAGCAGGCCGGCACTGGCCAGCCGGCGTGCTGCGTCGCGCCAGCCGGGCAGGCGCTCATTCAATTCCTGCGCGCTCAGCGCGCCATCGACCAGCAGTGCCAGCAGCGCCTTGCTGCCGCCGCGCCGGCTGCCGGCGTCATGCGCGCTGCGGCCAGCAACGCTCAGTGACCAGTATTCGTCGCCAAGCATCGGCAATGGCTTTGCCTCGCGCAGCGCCAGCGGCAGCGCATTCGCATACGCCTCGCCGGGTGCGCCGAGCCAGTAGTCGGCGGCCCAGGCCAGTGTCTGCATCAGTTCGCTGTCGAGCAGCGGAAGCTCGTCGAGCAGTCGCAATACCTGCTTCAGCCGGTTGCCGCCAACCGCGGTCTCGGCCTCGACCGCGACCACGACGCCGACCAGTTTGCCGCGTCCGAACGGCACCAGCACCCGGCATCCCGCGCGCGCCTCACCGATCGCGGGCGGCAAGTAGTCGAACAGGGTCGGCAGCGGTACCGGCAGGGCTATGCGAAGGACGGCGGGCATGGTGATCTCGTGGGCGGGCCAGTGTAACTGCGCCGACCCTGGGGCCCGGGCCGATGGCTGCGGCACAAGCTGAAGCCTTGTGCATGAGTTGCGCGTACTTTCTGCCCGATCATCGAGAAGCTTGGGGTAAGTGGCTCATGGCGGGAGGTTTTTATGCTTATCCACAAGAGCTGTGGATAAGTCTGTGGATGCAACGGGGAAGGGGTGCTCCAAAGCGCGTCATGGCGCCTTTCGCGACATCTTGACCAAGTTTTGGTCAGGTAAAAAATCTTTTTATTTTCAATAATCTGCAAATGACGATCATCGAACGTTCACGCAATTGACAAATAGCCAGCGCTCGCCTTGACAGAGCGATGACGCTGTGCAAAACCCGTGGCGGAGGACCTTCCGGCAAGCCCGGCGAAGTCAGTAGTCAGCGCACCATTCCAAGCACGACGGCGATGATCAGCGCCGCGGTCAGCAGCCAGATGTAACACCAGCCGATGCAGCAGAATTTCAACACGGTCATCGGCCAGCCCTGCCGATAGATTCGTTTCTGCATGATCAGCAGATAGGCCGGTATCCACAGTGCCAGCAGCCATTCCAGCCAGACCAGCGGGCGGGCGGTCCACGCTGCGTGCGGCGCCAGCCAGCCGGACAGGGCGCTGAGCGACACGCCCAGCAGCAGGCTGAGGAACAGGTAGGCATGACTGTGCAGCGCCACGATCAGGTGCTCCATGTACAGGCGCCGCCGGAAGACATAGAAGAGCTTCAGCAACAGCGCGAACAGCGGCATCGACACGAACATGGTCGCCGGCAGCACGCTGAATATGTTGGTCTTGAGGCGTTCGAGGGCCTCTGAACGGCTGCTGTCGAATTTGAGGGCAAGTACGTTTGCCTGGATATGCGCTGTTGCGCGGGTCAGTCGCGCGTTGACGAAATCGGGTAGCCACGACACATCCACCGTGAAATGGCGGGTAAGCAGGCTATTCGATTCAACGCCGTGCTCGGGGGAAGTGTCGACAGGCATCGGTACCGCTGCCGAGGACGCCAATGCGGGGTCGGCACCGAGTGCGACCAGTCGCGTGGCGGCCTGCTTGCGCTGCATGTCGCTGGCGCGCTGTGTGCAGTCCGCGATGAGCGTGCCGAGAGCCTGATCGCAGGCCTTCTGCGTCTGGGCAAGCTGCTCACCCAGCAACTCCTGCACGGCACCGGCGTTGCGGGCGGGAGCGAAGTCTGCATTGGTGGCCTGTACTTTGAGTGGCACAGGATGGATCTCGGCATGATCGATGGCGAGATGGCAGACGAAGAACGACAGCAGGCACAACACGAACATCAGCCGGAACGGTGCGATGTAACGCACCCGCCGCCCGCCGAAATATTCAAGCGTGAGGAAGCCCGGCTTCAGGAACAGCGGCGGCAGCGTATGCACGATGCGGCCGTCGATATGCAGCACTGTCTCGACGGTTTCCTCGAGCATGTGGTGCATCGGCTTGAGCACACTGTGGATCGACTGGCCGCAGGCATGGCAGAACTCGCCCTGCATCGGCGTGCCGCAATTGGCGCAGTACAGTCCCTCGTGGCTGGTCAGCGGCAGCATTGGCGATCCCCGTGTGGTGCAGCGGGCGATCTTCGCACACGCGGGGATGCGCGACGGCCGTGACCAGTGGCTCAGGTAGAATGACCGGCCGTGGAGTCTGCTGTGTCGATGAAACCCTTCCGTCCCGAGCGCGCCCGGCTGGCGCATGAGCTGCGCGCGACGGTGCGTCTCGCGTTGCCGCTGATCTGCGCGCAGCTGGCGGCGATCGGCAGCAATGTGATCGACGCGGTACTGGCCGGGCATGTCAGCGCGCACGTGCTCGGCGCGGTGGCGGTGGGCGCCAGCATCTGGTCGCTGGCGATCGTCAGTGGCATCGGCATGATGATGGCGGTGCCGCCGTCGGTGGCGCAGCTCGATGGCGCCGGCCGCCGGCACGAAGTCGGCGCGGTGTTTCGCCAGGCGCTGTGGCTGGCGTTGGGGATGGGCATCGTGCTGTGGTTTGCGGTGCGCCATGCCGCGCCGCTGATCGACCTGATCGGGGTGACCCCGAGCCTGCGCGATGACGTGCAGCGTTTCCTGCTGGCGATCAGCTGGGGCGCGCCCGCGCTGACCTGCTATTTCGCCCTGCGCGGGCTGTCCGAGGGGCTGTCGCTGACCCGGCCGTCGATGTATTTCAGCCTGGGCGGCCTGGTGTTGCTGGTGCCCCTGGGTTACGTGCTGATGTTCGGCAAGCTGGGGATTCCGCCGCAGGGCGCGCACGGTTGTGGCGTCGCCACGGCCATCGTGCTGTGGCTGGAGATGCTGGCGTTCGGCGTCTATGTGATCTGCCGGCGCAACTATCGCGGGCTCGGCCTGTTCGATCATTTCGAAGGGCCGAACCTGCGGCGGATCGGCGAACTCGCGCACGTCGGCCTGCCGATGGCGGTGACCCTGCTGGCCGAGGCCGGGCTGTTCGTGGCGACCGCGCTGATCATCGCCACGCTGGGCGAGGACGTGATCGCCAGCCATCAGGTGGCGATCAACATCGCCTCGCTGTTCTTCATGATCCCGCTCGGTCTGGCGATGGCGATCACCGTGCGCGTCGGCAACGCGGTGGGCCGCGGCGACGAGCGTGGCGTGCGCTATGCCGGTTTTTGCGGGATCGGCCTGACCCTGGTCACCCAGCTGTTCTCGGCCGGCCTGATGCTGAGCCTGCCGCATGCCATCGCGGCGCTTTATACACACGATCCCAAGGTGCTGGTGCTGGCGGCGCAGCTGATCATGCTGGCCGGGCTGTTCCAGTTTTCCGATGGCATCCAGGTCGCCGCCAACGGTGCGCTGCGTGGCCTCAAGGACACCCGCGTGCCGATGGCGATCACCCTGTTCGCCTACTGGGTCATCGGCATGCCGGTGGGCTGGTGGCTAGCGTTTCACCATGGCCTGGGCGCGCGCGGCATGTGGATGGGCCTGATCGCCGGCCTGTCGGTCGCCGCGGTGATGTTGTTCATCCGCTTCTGGCGCAGCGCGTGGAAGCAACGCTGGCGCCGCATTCCCGCACCCATGACCACGCCGGCCTGACCGGTTACGCTTGACCCCATGATTCGGGAAGAACTCGCATGACTCCACCGCTGCCGCCACGCCTGTCACCACGATCCAGTGGTTTCGGGGTCTTTCTGCGTCGTTTCGGGCGCGGCATCAACGTGGTCAGGTTGGTGATCATCAACCTGGTGTTCTTCAGTGTGCTGCTGATTCTGTTATTGCTGATTGCTGGTGGCATGGCCGGCAATCGCATGCAGGGCACCTTGCAGGACAAGAGCGTGCTGGCGCTCAAGCCGCAAGGACAGCTGGTCGAGCAGTACAGCGTCGACCCGCTGCAACGCACGCTGGATGGCCTGTCCGGCAATGATCCGAAACAGGTGCAACTGCGTGATCTGGTCGGTGCGATCGACGCGGCGGCGAAGGACAAGCGCATCACGCGGATCCTGCTGCTGCCGGACGAGCTGCAGGGTGGTGGTTTCGCCGCATTGCGCGAGGTCGGCGCGGCGCTGGATCGCTTTCGCGCGACCGGCAAGCCGGTCATCGCCTGGGCGGTCAATCTGGATCAGAGCCAGTACTACCTGGCCGCGCATGCCGATCGCCTGCTGGTCGACCCGCAGGGTGGGGTGATGATCACCGGGCTGGCGAACTACCGGTTGTTCTACAAGGATCTGCTCGACAAGCTCGGCGTCGACGTGCACCTGTTCCGCGTCGGCCAGTTCAAGAGCGCGGCCGAGCCGTACATTCTCGATCACGCCTCGGCGGAGTCGAAGCAGGCCGACAGCTACTGGATGGGCGGCCTGTGGGACAGCTATCTCGCCGACGTGGCCACATTGCGCAAACTCGATCCGGCCAGCTTGCGCGCCGACATCGACAACCTGCCGCAGACCATCGCCAGCACGCAGGGCGACCTGGCCCAGCTGGCGCTGAACGAACATCTGGTCGACGGCCTGGCCACCCGTGCCGAGCTCATCACGATGATGCGCGCGCAAGGCGTACCCGCTGACAAGAAGGGTCACAGCTTCCGCCAGGTGGATCTGGCCCGTTACCTCGCCAGCACCGACCGGAGCAACGATCTTTTCGCGCCCGGCGTGGCGATCGTGGTGGCCGAGGGCGAGATCGCCAGCGGCAAGCAGTCGCCCGGTTCGATCGGCGGCGAATCCACCGCGGCCTTGATCCGCCAGGCGCGTGAAGACCGCAAGACCAAGGCACTCGTGCTGCGGGTCAATTCGCCTGGCGGCGAGGTCTATGCGGCCGAGCAGATCCGTCGCGAGGTGGCGCTGACCCGCGAGGCCGGCATACCGGTGGTGGTGTCGATGGGCGATGTGGCGGCCAGCGGCGGCTACTGGATCTCGATGAATGCGAATCGGATCTTTGCCGAGCCGAATACCATCACCGGCTCGATCGGCATCTTCGGCATGTATTACTCGGTACCGAACACGCTGGCCAAGCTCGGCATCCAGAGCGATGGCGTCAGCACCGGCCCGATGGCCGGCGCATTCGACATCACGCGCCCGCTCGATCCCAAAGTCGGCGTGGTGATCCAGGCGATCATCAACAAGGGCTATCACGACTTCGTCGGCAACGTCGCCCATGCACGCGGCAAGAGCTACGACGCGATCGACACGATCGCGCAGGGTCGGGTCTGGACCGGACAGCAGGCGCTCGACCGCGGCCTGGTCGACCAGCTTGGCGGGTTGGGCGACGCGGTTGCCGCCGCCGCCAGCCTGGCCAAGCTGGCCAAGGGCTATCCGGTGCGCTATCAGGAAGCCCCGCTGGGTGGTTTCGGGCGATTGCTGATCGATCTCAATCAAACCGCCGCCGTGCACGTGATGCAGTCCTGGGGCATGCGCCTGCCGCGCTGGTTCGCCCAGTTGCCCGCGCTGGCGCCGGAACTGCAGCTGCTGCGCAACGCGAAGGCCGGCACGCCCAATATCTACGCGGACTGCCTGTGCAGCCCGTTCTGAACCGCTCAAGCGATGCCGATCCGGGCCGCGTCCGAGGACGCGGCTCCGAGCGATCTTACTGACCCTGCGCCTCGATCTGCTTGCGCTGTTCCTCGGCCTGCTTGTCGACGACTTTCTGCACGTCCCGGGCACGTTGCTCGTCCGCCTTCAACGCGTCGAACGGCGTGGCGACATCCGCCGCTTTGGCTTGGGGCTGCGGCGGCTTGCCGGAACAGGCGCCCAGGGCAAGCACGCAGAGCAGGATCGACAACGTCTTCATGGCGGTTCTCATGCGAAGTGGCAAGCCAGTGTCCCGTCATGCGCATGTCCAGGCAAGCACCGGGTTGGCAATTCATCGCGCGCTATGCGCGCCGGTAGCGACGTTTTAAGCTGGGCGCATGAACCCCCGCATTGATGCCTGGCAGCTGCAAGGCCATACCGCCCTGATCACCGGCGCCAGCAAGGGCATCGGCTACGCCGTCGCCCGCGAACTGGCATGTCTGGGTGCCGACCTGCTGCTGGTGGCGCGCGACCAGGATCATCTCGAGCAGGTGCGGGTGGAGCTGACGGATGACTTTGCCGGAATCGAGGTGCTGGCGTTTGGTGCGGACCTGACCGAGGCGGAGGAGCGCCTCGCGGTGTTCGACTGGATCGCCGACCTGGGCGCGCCGGTGTCGCTGCTGATCAACAATGCCGGCGGCAACCAGCCGATGGCCACGCTCGACTATCGCGAGGCCGAATACCGCGAGGTGTTCGAGCAGAACCTGTTTTCGGCGTTCGAAATGTGTCGCCTGGCGCATCCGCAACTGGTGCAGCACGCGAATGCGGCGATCGTCAATGTCGGTTCGGTGTCCGGGATCGCGCACGTGCGCACCGGCTCGCCGTATGGCATGAGCAAGGCGGCGTTGCACCAACTCACCCGCAATCTGGCGGTGGAGTGGGCGGTGGATGGCATCCGCGTGAATGCGGTGGCGCCCTGGTACATCCGAACCCAGCGTTCGGAGCCGGCATTGGCGGATGACGAATATCTGGACGAAGTGCTTGACCGCACACCGCTGCGGCGGATCGGCGAGCCGGAAGAGGTGGCGGCCGCGATCGCCTTCCTGTGCCTGCCCGCCGCCAGTTACATCACCGGTCAGATCCTGGCCGTGGATGGCGGGTTCCTGCCATACGGTTTCTGAGTGCGTGGTACTCAGCAGTGGGTCAGCTGCGCACGCAATGCCGTATCGCGCCTCAGCAGTGGTGGCTGGTCGCTCTTGAACGCGTGCTGCAGCTGGTGGCCGTTCTCATCCAACTCATCGCGCAGGGGCGCGTCCTGATAGGTCAGCTGGCCGCGGATTCCGCTGCACTTGTAGAGACCGTGCCGGTGACGACAAGCAAAAGCAGCAGGGCGGGCAGGCGAGTCATGCAGCGGAGCTTCCTCAGAACTCGACGACATGCTCCTCGGCGGCAAAGCCCAGGGTCACCGCGCCTTCGCCCACGTTGACCATGCCGGTGATGCTCATCGGCGCTTCCATCAATTCCACGCTGCACTCCTCGCAGGCCGTGCGCAGTTCGGCGTAACCGGGCAGATGGGTCAGCACGGCCAGATCGCCGCCGTAGCTGACGCATACCACCGGCACCAGCAGGCCGGCGCGCACCCGCTGCGTGGCATAGCCGAACAGCATCTCGGCGCCATGATCGAAACCACGCACCTTGCCGACCGGTCCGGTCTCGCCACGGAAGCAGCGCAGCAAGGGCTTGATGTCCAGCGCCGTGCCGACCATCGCACTGAGCAGGCTGACGCTGCGATCGCCCCTCTTCTTGATGCGGTTGCGCAGATGGATCAGGTCACGCGGCAGCATGTAGCCATAACTGTTGTTGGCGATATGGTTGAGGCGTTCGCGGATGACGGCGGGCGCCTCATCGGCGGCGATCAACCGGGCCGCCTCGTAAATGGCCGGCACGGTCCCGGCAAAGACATTGCGGGTGTCGATCACGCGCATCATGAACGGGCCGGGGATGCCAGCCTGTTCGCGCACCTGGCGATAATTCTTGAGGATCCCGAAGCTGGCCTTGTTGACGTGCTCGTTGATCGGGCTGCGCGTGGCGGTGATGGTCAGGCAGAACACACAGTCATAGTCCAGCACCAGCTCGTCGAGGAACAACTTCTGGACATCTTCCACCGGGCACGGCTCGGTTTCCGCCGAGTGGCTGCGGCTGCCGAGCCGGCGGTCGATGAAGCGCTGGAGCTCCTCGGGGCGGCGGTCGTCCATGAAGGTTTCGCGATCCACCTTCACGGTGATCGGCATGATCGCGACCTTGTGTTTCTGCAGAAACTCCTGCGACAGGTCGCAGGAAGCATCGATAGCCAGACCCATCCGCATCACGTCACCCCCGTCATGAATGGCAGATGGAACATAACACGCAGCAAGGGATAGCAGCGGTGGTGGTCCAGTCGACGCGATAGCGCGCCGCCAGCAGGCGGAAAAGCCACCTCTCACGTCGTCGCCAGGCGCGCGCGCTGGCATCAATCCTGGCGCTTCCCCTCATCAGGGTTCGGGCAGGAGGTCCTGGCGGGATCGTGCCCGGTTGCCCCCGATACGCTCGCTTGCTGCCGGATGCCGGGTCAATGTTTCTGGCGAACTTGACGAGAGGTCAGCTCCGGTTCTTGCCGGCATTTTGCTGCAGGAGGTGTCGCGGCGGCGCCATTCGCCGCGGTACTGACAAAAATGGCTGAATCCAGGCTGTTACGCAAATTCTTGCTGTACAAAATTTGTTGACAATCCGTAAAACACGCGTGATAAAGGCCCGTCACAGCCGGTACGGCGCGTGAATGGATGTCGGGAGTGGGGTGGCAAGACGCAACCAGAAATACAGTCAACCTGCCCGGATTGGTATACGGCATGTTCACGTATCGTTATTTGCCTGTTAGTATCGGCTCAGATCAGCAGCTCGTGGGTCTGCAGTTCGTCGGTCTGGGAGGTTCAGGCCAAGTCGCAGTTTTTGGGCAGAACGTTTTCTGACCCATGGTGATAATTAATCGGAGGGTGTCTTTTATGAAACTTGGGGTCAAAAAACTTTCTTCGGCAGTTCGCTTGGCGCTTTCGCTCGGTGCTGTCATCGCGGTCGGCGTCACGGGCAATGCATTTGCTCAGGACACGTCCACCACCACTACCACCACGCAAGACCAGGCCAACCCGCAAAAAGCGAAAGTGCTTGAGACGGTTGTAGTAACCGGTTCGCACATTCGCCGCGTCGACCTGGAGACCTCCAATCCGGTCGTCACGATCGGTGCCGCCGAGATCAAGGCGACCGGCAAGCTGACCCTGGGTGACATCGTCCAGGAGCTGCCGGTGGTGACGGGCGGCAACGTCAATCCGCAGGTCAACAACGGTGGCGGCACCGGCGGTTCCACCATCGGTCTGCGCGGCCTCGGCTTCCAGCGCACCCTGATCCTGGTCAACGGCAAGCGCGTCATCAGCAAGGATGTGAACTCGATTCCGTCCGACATGATCGATCGCATCGAAGTGCTGACCGATGGCGCCTCCGCCGTCTACGGTTCCGATGCCATCGGCGGTGTCGTCAACTTCATCCTGAAGAAGGATTACCAGGGTCTGTCGATCTCGGCCAACTACGGCGAGTCCGACCAGCACGATGGCCAGAGCACCGGCTATCAGTTCACCTTTGGCCAGAGCTCCGACAAGGGAAGCATCGTTGCCGGCGTCGACTACAACAAGACCGACGGCGTCGAAGCGAGAAACCGCGATTTTTCGAAGAACTCGGTATCGATCACCGGCAGCAGCCAGACCCCGATCTACAGCTTCGTCGGCGGTTCAAGCTTCGGACAGTTCGGCAACATCACCTTGCCGCCGGCCCTGCAAGCCCAGTACGGCTGCAAGTCCGTCGCCCACACGCCCGGCACCAGCGGTGCGAATGCTGCGACCGATTATCACTGCTTCACCAACAGCGACAAATACAACTACGCGACCGTGAACCTGATCCAGACGCCGCAGGAGCGCACCAGCCTGTTCGTCAACGGCACCTATAACCTGGGTGACCACGTCACGGCGTACATGGACGCATACCACAACAAGACCAGCGCCGCCTTCCAGCTGGCGCCGGCACTGTTCGGCTCGTTGTACGGCGGTGTTGTTTCGGCCGACAGCTACTACAACCCGTTTGGCGTGGAGTTTTCCTCCGCCGGCAACGATCTGCGTGAGCGCCTGGTTGCCGCGGGCAATCGTACCGCCAACAGCGGTATCAGCAATGACCAGATCCACACCGGTCTGAGAGGTGACTTCACCATCCTGGACCACGACTGGAACTGGGATGCCGGCTACGGTTACGGCCATACATCGCAAACGCTGGTCACCGGCGGTCTGCCGAACGTTACCCAGCTGAACGCGGATCTGGGCCCGTCCCATCTCGATCCGGTCAGCGGCCAAGTCGTGTGCGATTCGGGTGCCTCCGGTTGCACTCCGTTCAACATCTTCAACCAGGACGATCCGAACACCATCAAGGCGCTGCAGGGCGCGGCGGTGCCGGCAATCAGCACGAATCTGTCGATTGAAAAATTCTACTCGTTGGATTTCAACGGTGGCCTGTTCGACCTGCCGGCCGGCACGGTACAGCTCGCCGGTGGTGGCTCCTATCGCAAGGAGTATGTCGATTCCAAGATCGATCCACTGCTGCTGATCGATCCGGCAACCGGCAACTGCACCCTGGGCAGCCAGTGCAGCTCACCGCTGAGCGGTGGCTACAACGTCAAGGAAGCGTACGCCGAGGTGTTCGTGCCGATCCTGAAGGATCTGCCGTTCATGCAGTCCTTGAACGTGACCATTGGCGATCGCTATTCAAAGTACAGCACCTTCGGCAACACCAACAACAAGAAGTTCGCGGTCGAGTACCGTCCGTTCAATGACCTGCTCCTGCGCGGCACCGTCGCCGAAGTGTTTCGTGCGCCGAATGTCAGCGATGTCTTCGGTTCGCCGATCAGCGATGCACCCAAGCTCAGCAGCGACCCGTGCGACGGCTACACCGGTGGTGGCAATCCGGCTTGCGTCGGCGTGCCGACCGATGGCAGCTTCCGCGATCAGAACGTGGCACTCGGCCAGCAGATCAAGGGCGTCATCTCGGGTTCGAATTACGCGGGTTTCCCGCTCGGACCGGAGCAGGGCAAGTCGTTTGATACCGGCCTGGTCTATTCGCCCAGCTACTTGCCGGGCTTGTCGACCAGCGTCGACTTCTGGCATCTCTACCTGAACAACACCATTTCGGCGATCGGTGCGCAGACGGTGCTGGACCAGTGCTTTGCCGGCCAGACCGCATACTGCCCATTGATCACTCGTTTTGGTGCGGGTTCCAGCACGCCGGGTGAAGTCGCCCAGATCGTTGAGCCGACCGGCAACCTCGGCAGCACCTCGACCTCGGGTGTCGATGCATCGCTGCGCTACAAGCTGCCCCAGTTCGCCATCGGCAGTTTCACGGTTGGCGTGGATGCGACCTACCTGAAGGCTTACGATCAGCAGACCGCCCCAGGGACGGCTGCCAACGTGACCTTCCACGATGCCGGTCACTTCCTGCCGTTCGGTTCGGGCGCCGCCTCGACCTGCCCGTCGGGCGGCGGTATCTGCCTGTTCCCGCGCTGGCGCGCCAATGGCTTCCTGAACTGGAACGCCGGCGGCTGGAACGCTTCCTGGCGCATGCGTTACATCGGTCGCTTCCAGAACGGTTCGCTTGCGGCATCGCAGGACACCCATCCGGCCGGTTCGGGCCTGGACGGCGTCGTGTTCAAGTATGGCGCCACGGTCTATAACGACGTGTCGATCGGCTACAACATCGAGCCGCTCAACACCCGCGTGGACTTTGGCGTGAACAACCTGTTCGACAAGCCGCCACCGTTCCTGTACGCGAACAACACGCTGAACGCCAACACCGATCCGACCGATTTCGATCTGCAGGGTCGCTATTTCTGGGGTCGCGTGACAGTGAAGTTCTAATCGATCAAACTTCGCAAGACGTTTGATGCAGTCGAGCCGCGCGGAAACCCTCCGCGCGGCTCTTTTATTTTGATGATCATGACGATAACCATCCAAACCGTTTTTGAAACGATGCAGGCGGGCCGGCTTACTGATGCCGAAACCCTGTGTCGAACCGCCTTGCAGGTAGCGCCTGACGATTCGGATCTTCGGCTTCTGCTGGCACTGAACCTGCAGCAGCAGGGAAGGCCGAATGAGGCTGTCGAAGTCTATGCGGAACTCACGCGCCGCTTTCCGGATGAGGGCCTGCATTGGGGGAACTACGCCACGGCACTGCGTGAGGTCGATCGGCAAGACGATGCGCTGGCTGCCTATGCGGTGTCGCTAAGGCTGGCGCCTGACAATATGGATCAACTGATTAATCTGGGTTTGCTGCAATTGCACCGCAAGGACTATCTTGCGGCACGCGATACGCTGCTCAAAGCCCACAGCCTTGATCCGCAATCAGCGCTGGTACGTATTCACGCGGCACGTGCCTGCTCGGTCTGCCGCGACTATCGTGCGGATGATCTGATCCGGCCATGGCGGCAATGGTTGCCGCTGGACGATGCCCCCCAACTGGATCTGGCGGATCTCCATCTGCTGCTCGGCGACGCCAATACTGCCCGGTTCTTGCTGGAAGATCTGCTGGCGCGCACACCCGCGCATTTGCCCGCCAAGCTGTTATTGGCTGCTGTGCTTGAACGCATGAACCAACTGGATCAGGCGCAAAGTCTGCTTGACCAGATTACTGCCGCACCGAGAGAGTTTGATGCGGAGACGCGAGTGGAGATCGCGCATCAGCGGGCCATGCTGGCCCTGCGTCGCGGCCAACTCGCGTTGGCACGCGAAACGCTCGAGCAAGTGGGACCGCGCACGGCGGACGACTACGCGCACTATTTCACCCTGGCCGAAGTGTGCGACAAGCTTGGCGAGGCGGAGGCGGCCATACGGGCGCTGGAAGCGGCGCACGCCCTGCAGCTTCGGGAGCTGAAACTTTCCGTGCCTTACCGGTTCGAGCCTGGCGCCCCCATCCTGCCTGCCGCAGTGGCAAAGATCAGCATCGAGGATTATCAGGGCTGGCCGCAGCGGCAGGCACCCGATGGCGATGCCTCACCCATTTTCATTGTGGGCTTTCCGCGTTCGGGCACCACGCTGCTTGAGCAGATGCTGGATGCGCATCCGGGGCTGCAGTCGATGGACGAGCGGCCGTTCTTCAACATCCTGTCGGATCAGCTGGGTGATTTCGGCATACAGGTGCCTCAGGATCTGCGCAAACTGGATCAGGCGGCCTGCGATGAACTTCGCAAGGGCTATCTTTCCCTGGTCAGCTCGAAGATCTTGCGGCGCTGGGATACCCGGCTGGTGGACAAGAATCCGCTCAACATGCTTTGGCTGCCGATGATCCATCGCCTGTTTCCGCAGGCGAAATTCATTCTTGCACTCCGTCATCCCTGTGATGTCGTGATCAGCAACTACATGCAGAATTTCCGTTCCAGCGTGCTGGCGCTGGCTTGCGCTTCACTGGAGAAAACGGCGACCGCCTATGTGACGGCGATGGACAGCTGGCTGTATCACGTCGACGTATTCAAGCCCGATCTGTTTGTATCGCGCTATGAGGATCTCGTCGCCGATCCTGCGGCACAGGCGCAGCGCATTGCAGATTTCATCGGCGTCAACGACGCGACACCGTTGCTGCAATTTGACCAGCACGCCCGCGACAAGGGCTACATCGCCACACCGAGTTACGCGCAGGTGATTCAGCCGGTGAACCGCAAGGGACTCAACCGCTGGCACCGTTATCGCGACGCGTTGGCTCCGGCGATGCCGATACTGCAGCCGATGCTGGATTACTGGGGCTATTCGACGGACATGCCGTGATGGCGCAGCGCAGGTATCAGTCGATCGGCATCCGCAGCAATTCAGGCAGACAGCCTGCATAGTGTCGCCACCGGTCCACCGATCGCGTGTGAATGGGCTGGCGAGCCTGCCAGAGGCTGGCCGTGCTTATCGGTGCTGTGCCGTCCCGCGCGCCAAGCGGGTCGTACGCGGGAAGCTCCAACCAGGCGGACAGCGTTCGCAGACAGCGGGCGGGATCCGCGGTCAGATCTTCATAGCGCACTTCAAGAATCGATGCCGGATACCGTTTCAGCCAGTGTGCCATCAGTCGCCGCGAACCCTGTATCGTCGCGGCGATGTCCGCAAAATCGTAGGAAAAATCCTGGGTTCCCGGTTGAAAGGACTGCATCCAGAGCGATAGCGCATTGTCGCGCGCGTGGCGGCGGCAATAGAGGATGCGCGCGTTTGGAAACATGCTCAGGATCAGGTCGACATGCATGAAATTGTGTGGCTGCTTGTCGATGAACCAGTGCGCGGTCGAGTCGTCCTGACGCAATTGTTCCGCGTAGGCCATCGCCGCGCGCTGGAGATGCGTGCGGTAGTCGCCGCGCGCGAGCGCGAGCTGCTCAGCCAGCATCGGTAACCAGGTCAGCTCGCCACGATGGCAAACCTCGGGATGGCGCGCGAGCAGCTGGGCGAGCAAGGTGGTTCCGGAGCGCGGCATGCCGACGATGAACACCGGTGTCCAATCCAGCGTCGGGACCAGCGGCTCTGCCGGCAGCCGTCTGCTCATGCGCATCTCGACGCTGCGCTGCCAGAGCTTTCGCGACCAGCGAACGCCGGCATGCGCCAGCGAATTGGCAGCGCGGAAATAGCCCGCCGCCGTGTCGTATTGACCGACGTCGTCATGGGCCTTGCCCAGGGCGAACAGCAGCGAGGCACGCGCCGGCTCGCTCAGATCGGTTCTTTGCAGTTGCTGGCGGAACAGCGCGAAATCCGCGTGGCCGTCATCGCGGTAACGCTGCAGCTCGGCAAGGCCCTGCACGCTCTGCCATTCCGGGGCTTGCGAGCTGTTGGCAATCACGAACTGATATCGTGCACGCGCCAGGTCGAATTGGCCAAGCTGGGATAGCAGCATGCCCGCATAGGCGTACAGCCGGGCATCGGTCGAACCGCGGGCAATCTCGTTCTCGCAGAGGGCGGCTGCGTCTTCCTGGCGGGCGCAGTCATCCAGAAGTTCGACCGCCTGGATGACCAGCTCCGTGTCGTGGCGTTGCTGGCGCCCGAATAACGCGCGCAGCACGCTTGCGGCGGCGGCCATGCGCCCCTGTTGCCTGAGCAGGCGTGCCAGCAGGAAGCTCGCCGCGGCATGATCCGGATTGTCATTCAGCAGCGTGCGCAGCAGCGACTCGGCGCGTGGCTTTTCGCCCAGCTGCAGCAGCACGCCGGCCAAGGCCATGCGTATTTCGCAGGCGGCCGGATGCTCGGCCAGCGCGCTCGTCAGCAACGCCTCGCACGTGGCAAGATCTCGACGAAGTAGCAACGACTGGGCACATGCCAGCCAGTCCGCTTCGGCCGCACCGGAGAGCACGTCACGCATGGCGATGAGCCGGTTGCCCGCATCGGCATGTCGATCGCAGGCAGCCAGTGCGCGATCGCTGCGCGTGATATGCGACGCGCTGCTGGCGGGCTCGGTCACGGACCGGCGACCCGGCAATGCCAGCCGATGGCGGCTTCATGGGCTGGTTTCGAAGCGAATCGAGGATCGGATTCAAACACGTCGGCTAAGCCTGCCACGGCGCCATGCCCAGTGCCATGCGCAGCGGATCAAGCAGGGCGCCGTAGCGCGTCGAATGTCTGGTGTTGTCGTGCAAGGGCTGACGAACCTGAGTTGCACTGGGAGAGCGCACTTCGCGGTTGTTTTCGTGAAAGTGCAGGCACGCTTCCTCGAACGGCAGTCCGCAAAAATCCAGCAGCTGACGAATTTTGTCTGGCGGATTGGCGAGCAGCGCCTCGTAATCGTGTTCAAGCACCCGGCTCGGCTGCACGGCATGCCAGTGGCGCAGACTGCGATCGTAGTCGCGCCAGAAACTGGCCAGATCGTCGAAGTCGCGGCTGTATTCGTTGTTGTCCAGTCGCTGGCGATAGCAGGAGAAGCAGGTTTCCAGTGGATCGCGACGGCATCCGATGATGCGGGCCGCCGGCAGCATGGCGCGAATCGCTCCCGTGTAAATCCAGTTGCTGGGCAACTTGTCGGTGAACACCGGACGATCCTGTCGCCAGTGCGCGGTGCGTTCCAGATAGCGGCGGCCCAGCCGCTCCCAGTCAGCCGGTTGCATGTCATCGACCCAGCGCGGGAATGGCTGGCCTCGACGTCGCGACTCCTCGGCCAGTACCAGCGGCAGGTCGGGCAACTCGCCGGCACCCGTCACCGCCGAGTGAGAGGCGAGAACCTGCTCGACCAGCGTCGACCCTGACCGCGGCAGGCCCACGATGAAGATCACTTCGCTGCCCAGCGTCTCTGGGGCGCCTGCCGGTGCTGGCGTGAAGGCTTGCTGCAGCGCCGTGATCGCGCTCGAATAGCCGGCGCGATCCCACTGCTGACGACGCCGGGCAAGCGCATTGGCCCGAGTCAGCGCGGCAAGAGATTCGGTAGTATGACCGCTGTCATCCAGTGCCTTGGCCAGTGCAAAGCCGATGGCGATCAAGTCGTCGTCACTTGAGGCGGGATTATGCAGAGCCTGCTGCATGCTGGCGACATCGTCTTCGCTGAACTTCAGCGTCCTGAGATCGGCCAGTCCCCACCAGGCCATGCCAGCCCAGGGTTGCTGTGCAAGCACCCGGCGATATTCGGTGGCCGCTTCCTCGGTGCTGCCGCGCATGCGCAGCAAGTCCGCCAGCAAGGCACGCGCCGACATCAGGTCCGGAGCCAGCGCGACGGCGCGCTGCAGCGCAACCACCGCCTCGTCGTTGCGTACGGACCGGGTCAACATCACGCCGAGGTTGTACCAGGCGATGGCCATGTCGGGCTGGAACCCGCAGGTCCGCCGCAAGGCAGCGATTGCCTGGTCATATTCACCGGCGTTGCCCAGCAGGGTTGCCATGGTGTTGTGATAGACCGCGTCGTTCGGCCGCTGTTCAAGCGCCTGCCGCATGGTGCGGATGGCGGCCTGGTGCTTTCCGCGCATGCCTTCGATACCCGCCAGCATGCGCAATACCTCGGGATGTGTCGGGTGCGAGTTGAGCGCATCAGCCATGTGCTGGCTGGCTTCATCCACGCGTCCGGCATCCAGTGCCCGCGCGGCCGCCATGACGCCGTGCGCGGCGGCTTGAGTCAGACCATCCAGTCGCGCCACATCCAACCTCCAGGATTTCTGCAGTACATGAAAAGATCCGGCCGATTCAGCGTCGAATGCATTCGACTGCCGGCCGCCAGATTTTGTCCGCGACACACTCGCGCAAGCGCGTAGTATGCCCGTTCAGTCAATCCCGCCGCCGCCGGGAATGACAAGACAGGCTTTATTTCGGCGACCACGTCCAGGAACAGCGATGAACAAGCTGCACGGCGAAAGCCTTGCCACATACCGCGAGACCGCACGGGAGCATCTGCGCCGTGGCCAACTGGATCAGGCGGAGCAATCCTTTTCACGGCTGCGTGGGGTGGCACCCGATGACGCGGAAGCGAGCGTGTTTCTGGCCGAACAGCATTTCTCCCGTGGCGAGCACACCCGGGCAATCGAATTGCTGCGCATCGCCGAGCATGGCAATCCGGACAATGCTGCGGTTCTGCAGCAATTGGGCAAGGTACTGCTGGCCGAGGGTGATTTCAGCGGAGCGGCTGCCCGCTTGCAGCGAGCGCTGGCAGTTGCGCCGGACATGTTTGTGGTGCGTCTGCGACTGGGCATCGCGCTCGAACAGATCGGGGAAGCCCACGAGGCACTGATTGCGTATGCCAGGGCGATCCGCAAAGCGCAGCAGAAGGGGCGCTGGCTGAGCGAGGAAAGCACCGCGCCGGATTTGCGTGAGGTGGTGAAATACGCCATACGCTACGTGAATACGGGCCGCAAGAATCTTTTCCATGGCGTGCTCGATCCACTGCGCCAACGCTACGGCAACTCCGAGCTTGTGCGGGTCGAGCATGCTCTGGACATCTATCTGGGTGACCAGCCAGCCAATATTCCGGATTCGCGCCAGCAACCGAAATTTCTGTATTTTCCGGATGTACCAAGCCAGCCGTACTACCCGCGCGAACGTTTTCCGTGGCTGGATGCCTTGGAGGACGCGACGGCGGCCATCCGCGATGAGCTCCATGCCGTGCTGTCACAGGATCAGCAGCTGGAGGCGTTTCTCGGCGTGCAGTCACCGCAGCAGGCAAGCGAGATGCTGCGTGCATCGGGGGCTGGATCGGCGGCCTGGGATGCGTATTTCTTCTACCGCCATGGTCATCGCTATGACGATCATTGCGCGCGCTGTCCGCAGACGGCTGCTTTACTCGACGCCATGCCCCTGGTCCGTGTCCGCGACCATGCACCGGAAACGCTGTTCTCGGTGCTGCGGCCGGGCACGCACATTCTGCCGCATCGCGGCGTGACCAACACCCGGCTGGTTGCCCATCTTCCATTGATCGTTCCCGCGGATTGCGCGCTACGCGTGGGCGGCGAAACCCATGTATGGCAGGCGGGGCGCAGCATGATCTTCGATGATACGTTCGAGCATGAGGCGTGGAACCGCAGCAGCGAAACGCGGGTGGTGCTGATCTTCGACTGCTGGAATCCGGATCTTACCGAGATCGAGCGTCACGCCGTAACCGACATCGTCGAAGCGATCGGGGATTTCAACGATGCCTGCGAATTGCCGGCCGGCAACAGCCAGGCTTGAATGCGATGGAGTCCGCATGAAAAGCGCCCCGTTTGGGGCGCTTTTTTTCATTCGGGTCAACGGCCCTGCTCAGTAGCGCGGCACGCTGGAATCCACCTCGCTGGCCCACGCATCCATGCCGCCTTCGACGTTGTGCAGGTTGCTGAAACCATGCGCGGCGAAGCGCTCGGCCATGCTGCGGCTGGATACGCCGTGATGGCAGATGAAGGCCAGCGCGGTGTCTTTCGGCAGAGCGGCGAGACTTTCGTAGCCTTCGTCTTCGAGGATGCGTGCCTGCGCCAGCGGCGCGGCCTGGGCGCGGCCATGGGCCGGGCGCACGTCGATCAGGGTGATGTCATGGGCGGCCAGCCGCGCCTGCAGCTGCTGCACGCTGAGCGACTTGATTTCCTGCGCGCCGGGGAACTTCAGGCTCAAGCCTTCGCCCTGCACGGTGGACACCCAGTCGATCACGATGCCCTTCGCACGCTGTGCGCTGGCCGGGTCGAAATGCACGTCGAGGCCGTTGGCTTGCACCACGATGTCATGCTCGCCGGCCGCTGCCAGCTGGAAGCCGGCGCTGTGGTCGGGGCCGATCTCCAGATGCAGCACCACGCCCTGCGCATTCGCGGTGCCCTGGCGGATCGCCTCGGCGGCGGCGTCGGTGATGGTGATTTCCGGCGGGGTGCGATCCGGTGCGGCGGCGCCAAACAGCGTGTGCAATTCGCCGCTGGTATACATCTGCCGGATGATGTCGGAGCCGCCGACCAGCTCGCCTTCCACGTACAGCTGCGGAATCGTCGGCCAGTCGCCGTAGGCCTTGATGCCCTCGCGGATTTCCGCATCCTCCAGCACGTTGACCGTGTGGTAGTCGGGCAGCAATTCGTTCAGCGTGTTGGTGGCGGCGGCGGAGAAACCGCACATCGGCTGCCGGCGGTCGCCCTTCATGAACAGCACCACGCGGTGGTCCTTGAGCAGGGTTTCGATACGTTCGCGGGTGGTGCTGTCGAGGGACATGGAAGGCTCCGGCAAAAGAAGACAATGATACGCCGCCCGATATGCGGTGATCCGGCCAGCCTTCAAGGTGGCTGGTTCAGGCGGCCCGGTGCAGCTCGCCCAGATCGCGCCGGCAGGCTCCCAGTGGCGCCAGTGCCAGGGCGGCGGCGGGCGAGGGCCAGACCAGTTCGCGGCTGGCCCGGCCGAGTGCGGCCCGCTGCCCGCTCCAGTGGATCAGCTCCATCGCACCGGTGTGATCCTCGATCAGCGCGGTGCAGTGCTCCACCCAGTCGCCGTCGTTGAGGTAGAGCACGCCGCCGATTTCACGCACCTGGCCGAAATGGATATGTCCGCAGATATGGCCGTCGAAGCCGCGCTCCCTGGCGTCGCGGGCCACGAGTTCCTCGAAGGCGCGGATATACGCCAGCGCCTTGCCAATATGCGATTTGACGATGATCGACAGCGGCAGGTAGGGCAGCTGCAGCCGTTGCCGCAGCGCATGCAGGCGGCGGTTGCTCCAGCAGAGGAAGCGATGCATCGCTTCGCCGAACTGCAGCATCCAGCGGTGGCCGATGTGTTGTGGATCGAAT
Source organism: Rhodanobacter sp. (assembly GCA_036724165.1). Classification (GTDB taxonomy): domain Bacteria; phylum Pseudomonadota; class Gammaproteobacteria; order Xanthomonadales; family Rhodanobacteraceae; genus Rhodanobacter. The sequence continues at coordinate 810 of DAIMGD010000004.1, read as the reverse complement.
TCGTCGCCATGGCTGACCCGGTAGCGGCGTCCATCGGCGCCGACGTGCACGGCATCCAGCTCGATCCGCACGCCGCCGAAACGTTGTCCCTGCAGGCCACGCATCGGCGCATCGTGATTACCGGGAATGTAGATGACCTCGACCCCGCGACGCGCGAGCGCGAGCACTTCGGCGATCACCGCGCTGTGCCCGGCATGCCACCCATGGCGCTTCGCCAGCGCTTCCATGTCGATGATGTCGCCGACCAGATAGAGCGTTTCGCAGCGCAGCTTGCGCAGGAAATCGAGCAGGTAGACGGCCTTGCAGTCGGCCGTGCCCAGGTGCAGGTCGGAAATGAACGCGCTGCGGCAGTGGAGGATCGTCATGGCGGTAACTCCCGGTGGTTGCCGGGATGCCAGTGTGCAGCCGCTGCATCACGCTGCGATGGCGAACAGGTTGCAGCCGTGTTGCCGCGCTGCGGACGGGACTCAGCGTGGCGCGCGCAGCGCCGCGCGCACCATCGGCGCGATCGCGTCCACCCACAGCGTGTACTGCGCCGTGGAAGGATGCAGGCCATCGTCGGCGACCAGTTCCGGGTGCTGGCGCGAGATACCGGTGATGTCGACGAAGCGGGCACCGGCGCGGCTGCTCTCATCGCGGGCGATGGCGTTGAAGACATCCAGCTCGTGGGCGATGCGCGCCGGGTCGCGAGCGTTGTCGCGGGCGAAGCGGGTGACGCCCCAGTCCGGGATCGAGACGACGACGACGCGGCCGGGACGGACGTCGGCGGCCGAGCGGAGCAAGGTGGTGCCGTCATCGCCGCGGTGTACT
>DAIMGD010000003.1:9713-26227 GCA_036724165.1 Rhodanobacter sp. | reverse complement strand
ACACGATCAACTTCCCGGCCGCGATCCTGCAGCCGCCGTTCTTCGACGCCAAGGCGGACGACGCGATCAACTATGGTGGCATCGGTGCCGTCATCGGCCATGAATCCAGCCATGGTTTCGACGACCAGGGTTCCCAGTTCGATGGCGACGGCAATCAGAACGACTGGTGGACCAAGGCCGACAAGAGCCAGTTCGAAGCCCGTACCGGCAAGCTGGTGGACCAGTTCGATGCCTACACGCCGATCAAGGACAAACCGGACCTGCACGTCAACGGCAAGCTGACCCTGGGCGAGAACATCGCCGATCTGGGCGGCCTCAATGTGGCCTACGACGCACTGCAGATGGCACTCAAGGGCAATCCGACCGAGGCTTCGCAGAAGATCGACGGCTACACCCAGGACCAGCGCTTCTTCCTCAACTGGGCGCGCGTCTGGCGCGGCAGCACCCGCGAGAAGGCCGAAGAGTTGCAGATCAATACCGATCCGCACTCCCCGGAGGGGCTGCGTGCGATGGGCGCACCGTCCAACATGCCGGCTTTCGCCACCGCGTTCCAGTGCAAGCCGGGCGACGCGATGATCCGGCCGGCCGACAAGAAGGTGAAGATCTGGTAAACCATGCCGTCATGACGCGCTGCTGACCATCGCAGCGCATGCCCGAGACCCCGCATTCACCATGCGGGGTCTTTTTTTTTGGCTCATCGCGCTTTACCGGGAAAAGCGCGATGAACCTTTTTTGTCGTCATCCCTGCGCAGGCAGAGATCGCTCTACAACAGCGAGGAGCGATGACCAGCTCCGCTGTTGAAAAGCTCCTCCAGCCTGCGCCGGAATGACGAAGTTGGCCGTGTCTTCGGGGCGGCTGTTAGAGACGCACTTGGGTTGCCCTGCTTCGGTGCTTCAGCTTTTCGAAAGACGTCCAGACGTCTGAACCGGTGATCGCCGATCAGCGGAACCGCGGATTCGCGCCACTGCAGAAATACGTGATCGCGCATGAGTCATGAAAACCGGTGGACGAGGCCTTCACAAGAAGGTAACTGGATGTGATAATAGTAATGATTCGCATTTGAATGCACCCCTATTTGCAACACACGCCGCAAGCAGCTTCTGCCAGCCACCCCGATTCGACCACCGACAGCGTCAGCTGGCCATTCTTCGACAAGGTTGCACCTCATGCCCCAGCCATTCCGTACCACTCCGCTGCACGCCGCACTGATCGCTGTGCTGGCCCTGCCCGGCGCCGCGCTCGCACAAGACGCCGCCACCACTACGCCAACAGAAATCCAGCCCAGGCAGGCACAGACGCTGGGAACAGTCACCGTGACCGGCAGCGTGATCGGCAATCGCTACGATGCCGACAGCTCGAGCGTGGGCGCCAAGATCCCGGTGGCACTGCGTGATATCCCGCAGTCGGTGGTGGTGGTCAACCGGGACTTGCTGGATGCGCAAGGCGTCACTTCGTTCCAGGATGCCTTGCGCAACGTGCCGGGTATCACCATCGGTGGCGCCGAAGGTGGTCAGATCGGCAACAACATCAACCTGCATGGCTTCTCGGCACGTACCGACATCTATCTGGATGGTTTTCGCGACGCCGGCCAGTACTACCGCGACACCTTCGACCTGTCCGCCATCGAGGTGCTCAAGGGTCCGTCGTCGATGCTGTTCGGTCGCGGCTCCACCGGCGGCGTGATCAACCAGGTGAGCAAGGAACCGGAACTCAAACCCTTCGGCCAGCTGACCGCCACCGTCGGCACCGATGATCGCTATCGCACCACGGCGGACATCAACCAGCCGCTGTCGGATACCGCGGCGGTGCGCCTGAACGTGTTCGGGCAGGACATGCACTCCACCCGCGACGCGCTGGCGAACAAGGACTACGGCATCGCGCCGTCGCTGCGGCTTGGCATCGGCACGCCGACGCAGATCACCCTGTCAGCGCTGCTGCTACGCAATCACGACATGCCCGACTACGGCTTTCCGCCGATCAATGGTCACCCGGCCCCGGTGAGCCACGACAATTTCTACGGACTCACCGATGACCATACCAACCAGAATGTGAGCAGCTTCAATGCGCGCCTGGAGCACACCTTCAGCCCGGATGTCAGCCTGCGCAGCCAGCTGCAATACAGCCAGTACACCACCAACGCGCGCGAAACCGCCGCCAACAGCGTGGTGACCGCAGCCGGGGTGACGCTGAACAAGAACGCCGGCAATCCGACCGATCTGCCGCTGCAGGATCTGTTCGTGCAACTGGCCAGCCATGATCGCGTCATCCACCAAAAGACCCTGGACAGCCAGACCGATCTGGTCACCAGGTTCGACACCGGCAGCGTCCAGCACAGCTTGATCGCCGGGGTCGAACTGGCGCATGAGAATTACGACAATCAGGCCTATACGCGCAAGGGACTGCCGCTGCTGTCGCTGCTCGATCCAGCCGAGGAATCGACGCCGGCCAATGTGACCAGCGTCCCCGGCAACCACGTACGCTCCAGTGCCGATACGGCAGCCGTCTATGCGAATGACACGATCAGGCTCGATGATCACTGGATCCTGGTGGCTGGTCTGCGGCGTGATCGTTTCAAGGCGGACATCAGCAACTCCATCCCGACCGCCGCTCCCGGATCGACCAGCTTGCCGCCACCGGCCTTCGCGGCGCAGACCGTCTCTTTCACCAGCGTGCGCGGCGGGCTGATCTACCAGCCCAGCGATGCGCAATCGTATTACGTCTCCTACGGCACCTCGTTCAATCCTTCGCTGGAATCCCTCACGCTCACCAGCGGCACCCAGGATCTGGCGCCGGAGAAGAACTATTCGTATGAACTCGGCGGCAAATGGAACCTGCTCGACGACACGCTGCAGATCACTTCGGCGCTGTTCAATCTCGAGCAGACCAATGCGCGTACCCAGACGTCTGCTGGTGAATACGTGCTGGATGGCAATATCCGCGTGCGCGGTGGTGAACTCGGTGTTGGCGGCCATCTCTCCGAGCACTGGCAGGTATTTACCGGCTACACCTACATGGATGCCAAGGTGATCAAGGCGGCGGATGGCACGCAAGGCAACGTTCTGGCCAACACGCCGCGCAACACCGCCAGCGCGTGGACCACGTATACCTTCGCCAGGCATTGGGAAGCCGGCGGCGGCATGAGTTACATGTCGCAGCGCTTCGCAAACAATACCGACATGGTCAGTGCAGGCGGCTACACGCGATGGGATGGCACCGTGGCCTACCATCAGCCACGTTATGATATTCGCCTGAACGTGCTCAACCTGACCAACAAGAAGTATTTCGACGCGCTGATCCAGTCGGACGGCGGGCGTTCGGTGCCCGCCATCGGCCGCACCTCGATGGTGACCTTCACTTACAAGTACTGAGGAGTACGCGGATCATGCTGGTGCATGTGCCGGCCCTGCTCGACGGCGGGCAGCTGAATCACTTTCGCAGCAGGCTTGCCGCGCCGGATGCGCCGTGGGTGGACGGCCGCATCACGGCCGGCCATCAGGGCATTCACGTCAAGCAGAACCAGCAGATAGCGGAAGGCTCGGCGCTGTCGGGCGAGCTGGGCGGCATCGTGCTCACTGCGCTGGAACGGCTGCCGCTGTTCATCAGCGCGGCGCTGCCGAACCGGGTCTATCCGCCGATGTTCAACCGTTACGAAAACGGCATGCACTTCGGCAATCACGTGGACGGATCGGTGCGGCTGATGCCCGGCAGCGGCATCAAGATCCGCACCGATCTTTCCGCCACGTTGTTCCTCGCGCCGCCGGAAAGCTACGACGGCGGCGAGCTGCTGATCGAGGACACCTACGGCGCGCAATCGGTCAAGCTGGCTGCTGGCGACATGGTCGTATACCCGGCCAGCAGCCTGCACCGCGTGGCACCGGTGACGCGCGGTGTGCGTCTGGCGTGCTTCTTCTGGATACAAAGCATGGTGCGCGACGACGGCCAGCGCGCGCTGCTGTTCGACCTGGACAATGCCATTCAGCGCCTGACCGCGACCGGTGCCGACGAGGCTGCGCGTGTGCACCTCACCGGTTGCTATCACAACCTGTTACGGATGTGGTCCGACATTTGAAGCGCTCGCCTCGTCGTTCAAAGTCGCAAGCCAAGGCACCCTGCTGTTCCCACTACGCGCCAGTGGGCGGATAATCGTCGGTCCCTGAAGTAACACGGCGACTCCATGTTCGTACCTGGTCAACGCTGGATCTCCTCCGCCGAACCCGAGCTCGGCCTCGGCACCGTATTGCGCGTCGAAGGACGCGGGGTGCAGGTGCTGTTTGCCAAGGCCGGCGTCTTGCGCCCGTACGCGGTCGATTCGGCACCGCTGCTGCGCGCCGAGTTTCGCGCCGGTCAACGCGTCGCCGGCAAGGGCATTGCGTTCCTGGTCGAACGCGTCGAGATCCGCGAGGAGTTGCTGGTCTACCGCGGCGAAGGCCGCGAGCTGGAGGAAGGCCAGCTCGACGACGAGCAGAGCGTGAGCCAGGCCGATGACCGGCTGATCGGCGGCCGCACCGATCCTGTCGTGCAGTTCGAGCTGCGCCTGGAAGGCCTCAAGCGCCGCGCCGAAGCACGTCGCTCACCCGCGTGGGGCCTCGGTGCCGCCCGCATTGGCCTGGTGCCGCATCAGTTGCGCGTGGCCGGCATCGCTGCCGCGCGCCGACCGCCGCGGGTGCTGCTGGCCGACGAAGTCGGACTGGGCAAGACCATCGAGGCCGGCATGATCATCGCCCGCCAGCTCGCCACCGGCCGCTCCTCGCGAGTGCTGTTGCTGCTGCCGGACACCCTGGTTTACCAGTGGTTTGTCGAACTGCTGCGCCGCTTCAACCTGAGCTTTGCGATCTACGACGAGGAACGCTGCGAGGCCCTGGAGCAGGCCGGCGATGCCGGCAATCCGTTCGAGGATGAGCAACTGGTGATCGCCGATTTCGGCTTTCTCGAGAACTCGCCCAAATACGCGCGGCAATTGCTCGATGCACCGTGGGACCTGCTGGTGGTCGACGAAGCGCACCATCTGGCATGGTCGCCGGAAGCGACCAGTCCACGTTATGCCATGGTGGAACAACTGGCTGCCGTCATCCCCGGCGTGATCCTGCTCACTGCCACCCCGGAGCAGCTGGGCCGCAGTGGCCATTTCGCCCGGCTGCGCCTGCTCGATCCGCAGCGTTACCATGACCTAGACGGTTACCTGGCTGAAGCCGACAGTTTTCAGGCGCTGTCGAAGATCGCCGACAAGCTGCTCGACGGCAAGGCGCTCGAAGAGACCGAGCGGCATACCCTGGCCGAGGCCTTCCGCGGCGACGATGCACTCACTGCCCGGCTGGCCGAGTCGACCAAACCGGCCCATGCGCGCGAACTGCTGGCTGCGCTGATCGACCGCCACGGTACCGGCCGGGCCATGTTCCGCAATCGTCGCGCCGGCATCGGCGGTTTCCCCAAGCGCATCCCCGAGTGGCACCTGCTGGATGCCGACGCGCTGGAGGAAGCCACCCGCCAGTCACTGCTGGCCGAATTCCATGCCGACATCCAGCAGCCGGCTGCCCTGATTGAAGTCGACTACAACGCCGACCCACGCATCGACACCCTGATCAGCCTGCTCGAACAGTACCCGCAGGACAAATTCCTGCTGATCTGCCGCAGCCAGGCCAAGGTGCTGGCGCTGGAGGAAGCGCTGCGCACGAAGAGCGGTGTCGGCGTGGCGCGTTTCCATGAAGGCCTGGGCATCATCCAGCGCGATCGCAATGCCGCCTACTTTGCCCAGCCCGATGGCGCGCGCCTGCTGCTGTGCTCGGAGATCGGCTCGGAAGGTCGCAACTTCCAGTTCGCGCATCGGCTGATCCTGTGGGACCTGCCGCTCGATCCGGATCTGCTGGAGCAGCGCATCGGCCGACTCGACCGCATTGGCCAGAAACACGACATCAGCATTCATATTCTTGTGGTTGCCGACAGTGCGCAGCACGTGCTGGCGCGCTGGTACGACGAAGGTGTCGACGCGTTCCGCTTCAGCCCGGCCGATGGCCGCGAACTGCTGCGTCGCTACGGCGAGCCGCTGGCCCGATTGGCCGACGAACATGCCCGCGGCGACGACAATCGCGACCAGGAACTGGACGCACTGCTCACCGATACCCGCGCCAGCCACGAAGAGATGGCCGAGCTGATCCGTTCCGGGCGAGATCATCTGCTCGAACTGGCGGCCAGCCGTGATCTGCACGCCGACGAACTGCAGCAGGCCTTCACCCGCGATGACCATGATCCGGGCCGCGATGCTTTCGTGCAGCGTCTGCTCGAAGCGTTCGGCATCCATCCCGAGGAGCTGGGCGGACAGGTCGTGCTGCTCGATCCGCAGTACCTTTCCACCGATGCCCTGCCGGGGTTCGCCGAGGGGCCGCAGTCGGTGACGTTTGCGCGCGAGGTGGCGCTGGCGCGCGAGGATCTGCCGCTGTTGCGGCTCGATCACCCGCTGGTTGCCGGCGCGATGGATCTGGCCCTGTCAGGCGAGCAAGGCAACGCCGCATTCATGGTCGATGATGTGCTGCCGCCACGCACCGCGCTGTTGCAGGCGGTGTTCGTCCTCGAGTGCGTGGCCAACCGCAAACTCGATGTCGAACGCTTCCTGCCCACCCTGCCAGTCGTCGTCACCGTGGATACCAGACTGGCCGAACGCGCCGACTTTGCGCCCAGCGAAACCGCGTTGCGCAAGGCGGGCGACCGCAATGTCGAAGTGGCGCGTTACCGCAAGTTCCTCGGCAAGCTGGTACCGCCGATGCTGGAACGAGCACAGGTACTGGCCACCGCGCGTGCACAGGCCAGCATCGACGAGGCGCTGGCCCTTGCCACCACCACGCTGGATGCCGAACTGTCGCGTCTGCTGGCGCTGCGCGCGGTCAACCCTTCGGTCAGTGAAACGGAAATCACCGCCGTTGCCAGCGAGCGATCGGAATTGCTGGCGGCATTGCCGCAATCGCGCCTGCGACTGGATGCGGTGCGTTTCGTGGTCAGCGCGGATTTCCTCGCGCTGCGCTGACCGTTCGATACAACCATCCGTCCGCCTGACGCGTTGCCATTCAGCGCATCAGGCGTTGCTTGGGCTTGAACGGCAGCCGGCCGCGCCAGTATTCGATCAGCACGATGCCGCCCAGCATGCCGCCTAGATGCGCGAAATGTGCCACGCCGGGCTCGATCCCGGTCACTCCCAGGGTCAGCTCGACGATGGCGTAGCCCGTCACGAACAGCCACGCCGGCATCGGGATCGGCAGGAACATCAGCATCACTTTCTCATGCGGATACATCATCCCGAACGCCAGCAGCAGGCCGAAGATCGCGCCCGATGCGCCAAGCGTGGGGCCGTACTCGGACGGCGGCAAAAACCACAGCACCGCGAGCTGCAGCAACGAGGCCACCATCGCGCAGGCGAAGTAATAGATGGTGAAATTGCGCGTACCCAGGGTGCGCTCGATCGCTCCGCCAAACATGTACAGCGCAAGCATGTTGAACAGGATGTGGGGAATGCTGCCATGCAGGAACGCACTGGTGACGATCTGCCACGCCTCGAACAGGCCGGAACCGAGCGGCCACAACGCGAAATACTGCAGGATGAAGTCGCCCATCACCTGCTGCAGCAGAAACACCGCGACATTCGCGATCAACAGGATGCGTGTGACAGGGGGCAAATCAAAAGGCATCAGGATTTTTCCGAAAACAATCGTCGAGCGTAGCGTTGGCGGCGCGGCAACACCATTCCGCAGATTTTCCGCGCAGTCACGCAGTCACCAGCCTCATACGCTGACCGTGCTCACCCGGATTCGTTCAGCGGCATCGCCGCAACCTCGCCGGCGTGCCACAAAAAAAACCGCCTCGCGGCGGCTTTCGGAAATCACTGCGCGCGGCTATCTCAGCCGTTATGCGCCAGCAATGCAATCCCCTCGGGGCGCTTGGCGCCGGCGAAATGCTTCGCCCAGTAGGTTTCGTCCAGGCTGGAAATCTGTACCGACTTGCCGGTGGTCGGCGAATGGATGAAACGGCCGTCGGCGATATAGATGCCCACATGCGAGATGCGCCGCTTGCCGTGGGTATGGAAGAACACCAGGTCGCCGGGCTTCATATCGTCACGCTTGACCTTCAGTCCGGCCAGGAACTGCGCGGCGGAGTTGGTCGGCAGCTGCATGCCGACGGCATGGGCAAACACGTAGCGAACGAAGCCGCTGCAATCAAAGCCAGTGGAAGGGTCATGACCACCGCGCACATAACGGATATCACGCAGCTTCATTGCCATGGCGATCAGCGCCTTGCGCAGATCACCGATGCTTCCGGTACCAGTCGCAGCGGGTGCCAGCCCATCGGCTTGATCGGCGGCGACGCCATCCGTCGCGACATGGTTCGCCGCCGTCTTGTCCTCGCCCATGGCCAGGGTGGGGACGATCGACTGCGCCAGCATCTGGGCCGGGTTGAAGATCGACAGCTGGTTCAGCAATGACGGGGTGACGTTGGCGATGACCGGGGAGTCGACGACCGTGCTGGTTTTGGCGTGAAGTGAACCGGACAGCAGCAGCACTGAAACGAGCGCAGCATTGACGGTCAATCGCTTGATTGGCATGCGGGAAAAATCCCCTGGAGTGCATCAGGATTAGCCGCCTGCAAAGCTGACGACGTGACGAAGGAGTGAACTTAGCAAGAAGGTGCCGCCGGTATGTTGGAATGAAGTTAACTAAACCCTGTCGTTTCAAAACAGCTCATCCCAGACACCTATTTATTCAACATATTGATTTAATTACGCTTATGGCGTCAGCTAACAGCTTTTGACGCAGCAATTTCAAGATCCGATCGGGATCCAAGGCTGGGTAATGTGCGGTAGATCACCGTAAACCGAAGATCGCACTGCCAATGCGCACTTCGGTCGCGCCCTCGGCGATGGCGAGTGGAAAATCCCCGCTCATGCCCATCGAAAGCCTGGGAAGATCATGCCCTTGCGCCATCGCCTGGTCGCGCAATTCACGAAGCCTGCGGAAGCAGCCGCTGATTTCAGCCTGGTTGGCGGAATGGACCGCCAGGGTCATCAAACCCTTTACCCGCAACGTGTCATAACTGCGCAGGCTATCCAGAAAAGCCGGCAACTGCTCCGCTGGCAAACCGTATTTCGTTTCCTCGCTGGACGTCTTGACCTGTACCAGCACGTCGATCGCACGCCCCTCAAGCTGCAAGCGCCGATGCAGCGCCTCGGCCAGCTCCGGCCGGTCCAGCGACTGCACCTCGCTGGCCCATCGGGCCACATCCCTGACCTTGTTGGTCTGCAGGTGGCCGATCATCACCCAGTCGATCCCGCAGTCAGCCAGCTGAGCAGACTTCTCGCGGATTTCCTGCACCTTGTTCTCGCCGAAACGATGCAGGCCCAGTGCAACGGCTGCCCGGATCAGCAGCGGGTCAAATGTCTTGCTGACCGGCAGGATAGTTACCGAGGACGGATCACGTCCGGCATCACGGCAGGCGTCATCGACGCGCTGGCGGACCTGCGCCCAGTTGGTGCCCAGATAGTTGGTGTCCGCGATCATGCGCCGGGAATCGGGGTCAGGCCCTGGCGCTCTGCTGATGCTGCCGGGCCACCACTTCGGCCACCACCATGCTGACTTTCTTGCCGGTGGGAATATGCAGGAACTCGTTCGGGCCGTGCGCATTGGAATGCGGCCCAAGCACGCCGGTGATCAGGAACTGCGCCTGCGGAAATTTCTCGCCGAGCATGCCCATGAACGGGATGCTGCCGCCCTCGCCCATATAGGTGGCCGGTGCGCCGAAGTAATGCTGTGAAGCATCGGCAACGGCCTGTTCCAGCCACGGCGACAAGGCAGGCGCGTTCCAGCCGCTGCCATCTTTTTCCAGCGCAAAGGTGACCTTGGCGCCGTAGGGTGGATCCTTTTCCAGCAGCTGCTTGAGGAAGTCACCCGCCTTGGCGCCGTTGAGGGTTGGCGGTACGCGCAGGCTGAGTTTCACTGAGGTCTGCGGTCGCAGGACGTTGCCGGCGCTATCCAGTGGCGGCATGCCGCCAATGCCGGTGATCGCCAGCTGCGGGCGCCAGGTGCGGTTGAGCACCAGTTCGGCCAGATCGTGGGTGACCGGCTGCATACCCTCAACCCACGGGAATTTGTCGTAGATGTCGTCGCCCAGTACCTTGGCCGAAAGCTTGGCCTGCTCGATCCGCTGCGCCGGAATTTCGACGTACAGCTCCTTCGGCTTGATCTGACCGGTGGCTGGATCCTCCAGCCGCGACAGCAGCTCGCGCAGTATGCGGAAGCTCGACGGCACTACGCCGGAGGCATCACCCGAATGCACGCCCTCTTCCAGCACCTGCACCGTGAGGTTGCCGCCGGTCATGCCGCGCAGCGAGGTGGTCAGCCACAGCTGGTCGTAATTGCCGCAGCCGGAATCCAGGCACACCACCAGCGATGGACTGCCAATGCGCGCGGCCAGGTGGTCGACGTAGAACGGCAAGTCGTAGCTGCCCGATTCCTCGCATGCCTCGATCATCACCACGCAACGTGCATGCGGGACGCCCTGCTCGTGCAACGCCAGCAGGGCGGCCAATGAACCGAAAATCGCGTAGCCATCGTCGGCACCGCCGCGACCATAGAGCTTGTCGCCCTTGATCACCGGCGTCCACGGACCCAGCCCGTCGGTCCATCCGGTCATCTCCGGCTGCTTGTCCAGATGGCCATACAGCATCACGGTGTCGTCGCCCTCGCCCGGCACCTCGATATAGATGAGCGGCGTCCGCCCTTCCAGCCGGACCACTTCGAGCGTGGCGCCCGGCAGCGCTGAAAGCTTGGCGCGCGCCCAGCCTTCCATCAGCTTGACCGCCGCATCCATATAGCCATGTTCGACCCACTTCGCATCGAACATCGGTGATTTGTTGGGAATACGGATGTATTCAACTAGCTGCGGCACGATCTCGTCGTCCCACAGTCCGCTGACAAAGCGGGAAAGGCGCGCGGTATCCATGGTCAAACTCCATCAGACGATCAGGGTGACATTCTAACAGTGCGATTCGGCCGCACTGCCGACGCGCCATCAGGCAATGCCCACAAGCCTTTGCGACGATCCCGGACGATCGCGTTGCAACAGCTCCGACTGCGCAAAACATGGGAGCTGGGCAGAGTGGGCGCGCGGTGTATGGATGCCGCTATCACCGATCCAGGAGCAAGCCCATGTTTCGCAAATTTGCCACCCTCGCAGTCGTCCTTGCGCTCGCCTTGCCGGGGCTGCTGTTCGCCGCCACGCCGGTCAATATCAACACGGCCGATGCCGCCACTATTGCCAAATCGCTCGATCGCATCGGCCAGTCCAAGGCGCAGGCCATCGTGGCCTGGCGCGATGCCCACGGCCCCTTCAAGAAGGTCGACGACCTCGGACACGTCAAGGGCATCGGCAAGGCAACCATCGAGCTCAACCGCGCCGCCATCCAGCTTGGCGACGGTGCGGCTGCCGATACGGTCGCCAAGACCGATGCTCCAGCCAAGCCCAGGCACCGCAGCAAGAAGACGCCGACCGTTGCTGCAGCGGCTGAGGAATAAGCCGCCAGGAAACTCCTTCCGTTGACTGCTGCCGGCGGCGCGATCCACAGCGGGTCGCGCCGCTTGCGTTACACTCGCGCGCCCATCTCGCTGCTCGTACCGCCATGATCCTCCCGCGATATCACATTGCCGCCTCTGCTATCCGTGGTGCCGGGCAGGGACTCTTTCTCGATGAGATCGTGGCGGCGGGACGCATCATCACGGCGCCCGATGGCATCGACCGCACCTTCCGGCACGCCGATATCACCGCCTCGCCGGAGCTCAGCGCGCAGTTCCATGCCAGTGCGCGCTGGTTCGAGGATCGCTACACGCTGTCGCCCGACTGGCCGGACGAGTGCTACATCAACCACAGCTTCACACCGAACGGGCTATGGCATCTGGGCTTCGTGTTTGCGCTGGCCGAACTCCCCGCAGGCACTGAAATCACCGTGGACTACCGGCACCTGCTGCCGCCCGGTCAGGCCGAGGATTTTGTCGATTCGGCCACAGGTGAGACAATCAGCGGATTGTCCTGGCAAGAAAGTATCGCCAGCAGTACCCGCGCACTGGCCGAACTGCTGGCTGCCACCCACCGCTGATTGTGATGTTTGATATCCCTACTCTTGAAACGGCGCGCCTGCGCCTGACTGCGCTGACCGAACAGCATTTCAACGATTACGCCGCGATGCTGGCCGATCCGGAAAGCACGCGCTGGATCGGCGACGGCCAGCCGCTGGATCGCACCAACGCCTGGCGTTCGCTGGCGATGCTGCTTGGCCATTGGCAATTGCGCCGTTGTGGCATGTGGGCGCTGGAACTGAAGTCGACCGGCGAGTTCATCGGCCGCGCCGGACTGATGTATCCCGATGGCTGGCCGGATCTGGAGCTGGGCTGGATGCTGAAACCGGAACACCGCCATCATGGCTATGCCACCGAAGCAGGCAATGCCGTGCTCGATTTCGCCTGGAGTCAAATGCACGCGCCGCGTGTGATCAGTCTGGTGCGCATCGGCAACGAAGCCTCCGACCGGGTGGCCGGGCGCCTCGGTGGCGAACACATCGAAGACATGGATTTCTACGGCAGCCACAGCCACGTATTTGCGTATTACCCGCCGCATCGCGAACATCGCCGCGCTTACGGCTGAGTCGCCAAGCCGGTTCGCTGGCGACCGGACGATACCTGCCGTGCTGGTGGCAATCTGCCCGCGCGACGACTCGCGCAGCACTTCCCTGATCCCGTGCTCGGCGGCGATTTATTGCCGCCTCTTGCCAGCGCCCCGTTAGACTTGCGGCTGGGCGGAGTCTGAAATCATCCGCGATCAGGAATCATGATGCGCATCCTGCTTGCCGAGGACGACACTTCCATAGCCGAAGGCATCTGTGCATCGCTGCGCCATGGCGGCCATGCCGTGGATCATGTGGCCAGCGGCAACCTCGCCGACGCGGCCTTGCATGATCACAGCTATGACCTGCTGGTGCTCGACCTGGGGCTGCCCATGCTCGACGGCAGCGAAGTGCTGCGGCGCCTGCGCAGTCGCGGCACCAGCCTGCCGGTGCTGGTGGTGACCGCGCGCGACGGTTTGCCCGAGCGCATCCGCGTGCTGGATCTGGGCGCCGACGATTATCTGGTCAAACCGTTCGCGTTGTCCGAATTCGAAGCGCGCGTGCGTGCGCTGCTGCGCCGGGCCAGCAGCCAGGGCAAGCCCGAATTGCAGCTGGGCAGACTGCGGCTGGATCTGCCGGGCCATCGCGTATGGATCGACCAGGCTCCGCTGGAACTGACCGCGCGCGAGTTCGGGCTGCTGGAAGCGCTGGCCTTGCGTGCCGATCGCGTCACCAGCCGTGCGCAGTTGATCGAGGCGCTGTGTGACTGGGATCAGGAACTGACCGACAACGGACTCGACATCGCGATCCATCGGCTGCGCCGCAAGCTGCACGGCAGCGGCACCGGGGTACGCACCATCCGCGGGCTGGGCTATCTGCTGGAAGAAGCCGGCGAATCCGAAGGCGGCCAGACATGAGTCCGCTGCACGCCCGCCGCCTGCGTCCCAGCCTGCGTCGCCGCCTGCTGGTTTTCCTGCTGATCCCGATGGCTGCGCTGCTGTTGCTGGACGCGTTGTTCACCTATGGCGTGGCCCTGGCATACGCCAATCGGGTACATGACCGCGATCTCAGCGACGATGCGCTGACCTTGGCGAAGATGCTCGGCAACGATCAGCTCGGCAGCGAACTGACGCCGCAGGCGCGCTTTCTGCTCGAATACGATCCGGACGGCCGCAGTTATTTCACCGTGAGCAGCCGCCGACGCGGCCTGCTGGCCGGCAATGGCCGGCTGCCGCAACTGGTCCATGCGCCAGCGCTCGGTGCCGCCCCCACGCTGTACGACACCCAGTTCGGCACGCGTCCGCTGCGAGCGGCCACGGTACTCACCACCACACGCCATGATCCGGGCGACAACCTGACCGTCACCGTCGCCGAGACCCTGCACGACCGGCACCAGCAGGCGCGTGAGATCCTGCTGCTGGCGATCCTGATGCAGACGCTGCTGATCATCTGCGTGTTGTCGCTGGTCTGGTTCGGGGTCAATCACGGCCTGCGCGTGCTCGATCCGCTGACCGCCCGGCTGGCCGCCCGTTCGCACGAGTTGACGCCGATCGGCAGCGCTGACGTGCCGCAGGAAATCCTGCCGCTGACACGCACCATCGATGCACTGTTCGGCCGCCTGCGCAGCATGCTGGCCCTGCACGACCGTTTCATCGCCGATGCCGCGCATCAGTTGCGCACTCCGCTGGCGGGGCTCAGCCTGCATGTCGAGCGCGCGCTGGCCGACCCGCGACCAGAGACCGTGGCTGACGCGCTTTCGCACATCCATCGCCTGACCCGACGCGCCGCACGCACTTCGTCGCAACTGCTGGCGCTGACCCGTGCACAGGCCGCACCGGTGGATGCCGTCGATCGCAGCCTGCTCGATCTGAATCGACTGATCCCCGAAGCGGTATCGCTGCGTGTGCATGAAGCCATTGGCGCCGGTGTGGACCTGGGTTATCAGGGCCCGGACCAGCCGCTATGCATCATCGGCGATGCTTCCTGCGTGCAGGATCTGCTGGACAATCTGATCGATAACAGCGTGCGCTATGCCGGTCGTGGCAGCACCGTCACCGTCACCCTGCAGGCATTGCCCGGCGGTGGCGCCAGTCTCAGCGTGGAGGACAATGGCCCGGGTGTATCACCCGAATTGCTGCCGCGCCTGAGCGAGCGCTTCTTCCGCGCATCCGGCAACAGCGAGGAAGGCAGCGGGCTCGGACTGGCCATCGTCCAGCGCATTGCGGAACGACACCATGCCGAAGTGGTCTATCAGCTTGGCGAGGAACATGGCCTGTGCGTGGAAGTGCGTTTCCCGCCGGCCGTGCATCCGGCATGAATTCGGCGATGACAAAATGCATTGCATGCTGGATGTACGCTTGACCGGCTGCAATACGGCGACCCCCGTCTCCTTCCCCATACAGTCAACCAACGACAAAATCGTGGCAGCAAACATCGATGACCATCAGGAACATCCGCAGGGCGCAGCCGCGTCAGGCCATCGTCATGGGGAAAAACGCCTCGTGCCACGCGTGGTCTTGAGCAGCATGACTGACGACAGGTTGCTGCGTGGCTGCCTGATCGGCGCGCTGGTCGGCGTGCTGGCCGCATGTGCTGCGCCGATGCCCAAACTGGCAGCGCCGCTGCCTGCACAGTGGCAGCATGCGCTCGCCGCGGATGCAGCCAGGCCAGCCGATCTGCACGGCTGGTGGCATGCGTTCGGCGACCCCCAGCTCGATGCACTGGTCGATCGCGCACTGGCCGACAACCTCGACGTGGCCCAGGCCATCGAGCGACTGCGTGCCGTGCGCGTACTGCACGACCACTCGCAAGCCCGCTATCTGCCGGCGCTGCGCGCGAGCACGAATGATGTGGTCGATCCGGATGCGAGCGCCTCATTCCTCCTCGTCGGCTTCGACGCCAGTTGGGAACTGGGCTTTTTTGGCCGCGCCGAAGGTAGCCGGCGCGAAGCACAAGGGGCATTGAATGCCAGCATCGCCGATCTGCGCAGCGCGCAGGTGTCGCTAGTGGCCGAAGTCGTGCGCGAGTGGATCGAGCTGCGCACTGCACAGCAGCAGGAACAACTGCTGGCGCAGATCAGCCAGTCGCGCCAGCACGCATGGCAACTGTTGCAGGTGCGCCAGCGTTTGCGGCTGGTGGCACCCAGTGCGGTGGATCAGGCCCAGGCAGGTTTCGCACAGTCGGAAGCTGCATTGGCCACGCCGCGACAGGCGATCAGCGCCAGCGCGCAGCGACTGGCCGTGCTGCTCGGCCGGAATCAGCCCGATCCGGCGTGGCTGCAAGCGGGCACGCCGCCCGAACTGGGCACATGGCAGCTCGGCAGCACCCCGGCCGATCTGGTTCGCACACGTCCCGAGATTGCCCGCGCCGAAGCTGATGTGCTGCAGGCCGCCGGCGCGCAGGCACTGGCCCATGCCGATCTGTTTCCCCGCATTGGCCTCGGTGGCTCGATCGACTGGTCCACCGACATCAACAACAACCACAGGAACTCCAGCACGCCGAATGCGATCGACTCGTTCGGACCGGAAATCAATATTCCGCTGTTCGACTGGGGCATCCGGCTAGCCGCCAAGCACGCCAAGGATCACGAGTTGAAGGCCAGCGTACTGGCTTACCGGCAAGCCGTCCTGCAAGGCATCGCCGAGGTGGAAACCGCACTCGGCAACGTGCAGCAACAGCAGCAACGCGAACAGCATGACGCGCTTGCCTGGCAGGCCCTGCAGCACGCCGACCATGCTGTGCAGGCGCGGGTCGGATTGCAGCTGAGCAGTCCGCTCGATCGCACCGAAAGCCAGCTCGCCGCCGATCAGGCCGCGATCGAACTGAGCGACGCGCGCGCCGGCCACGCACTCGCCTATGTGGCGCTGTTCAAGGCGCTCGGCG
>DAIMGD010000003.1:0-9703 GCA_036724165.1 Rhodanobacter sp. | reverse complement strand
CCGGCACGACCGATGAGGCGCGCCGCTGATGGTGGCCCTCGCGCGCAAGACGCTGATCTACGAATGGCGGCGCTTTCTGCCAGCCATGCTGGCGGTGGGTTTTGCCGGCCTGCTGCAGTTGCTGCAGATCGCGCTGGTGCTGGGCATCTTCGGCAGCACCAGCCTGTACATCACCGGTTCGTCGGCGGACGTGTGGGTGGGCTATCCCGGCACGCAGAGCGTCGGCTCAGGCCGGACGATCGATGCCGACGTGGAATCGCGGATCCTGATGGATCCGGCGGTGCAACGCGTCGAACCGTACATCTGGGTCGACGGCGACTGGCGTGGGCCGCGCGAAACCGGCGGCGTCTCGGTGTTCGTTTCCGGCATCGACCCCCGCGCCGACGGCCTGATGTTCGCCAAGGCGCTGCCGGCGAATCTGCGTGCGCGGCTGGCGGAGCCGGATGCGGTCATCGTCGATCGTTCGGTACTCGATCAGCTGGGCGTCGGGATCGGCCAGAGCGCCACCATCAACGGCCATCAGGTGCGCGTGGTCGGCATCAGCAGCGGCCTGCGCGCGCTCGGCGGCGTCAACGTGCTGTGCTCGCTGGATACCGCCCGGCGACTGGATGACGATCCGGCCGACAGCGGCCCGACCTATCTGGTGGCCAAACTGCGTGATCCGACCCAGGCCAACGCGGTGGCCGCACGCCTGCGCGGTGCCAGCGCATTCGGCCCGTACACCACCTGGAGCGCGAACGATTTCGCCAGCATCTCGGTGCGCTACTGGCTGTTCGACACCGGCGCCGGCGCCGGCGTGCTGTTCCTGGCCGGCATCGTGTTTCTGGTCGGCGCGGTGATCACCAGCCAGACCCTGATCGCCGCGGTCAACGGTTCGGTGCGTGAATACGCCACCCTCAATGCGCTGGGCGTGGGCGTGGCGGCATTGCGCCGGGTGGTGCTGGAACAGGCGTTCTGGGTCGGTGCGCTGGGACTGCTCGGCGCCGGCGTACTCGGCATCGTGCTGATGCTGCTGGCGCGCAGCCAGGATGTGCCGGTGGTACTGACCGTGCCGGCCGCGCTAGCGTGCATCATCCTGGTGATGGGCCTGGCCGCGGTTTCCGGTCTGGCCGCCATGCGCAGCCTGCGCCGCGCCGATCCCGCCACGTTGCTGAGGTAGTCGTGATGCAAGCCGCCAGCTCCGCCACCGAACCTGCGCACGCGCCGGCCCTGCAGGCCGAGGCCGTCAGCAAGGCCTTCGTGTCCGGTCATCAGCGCACCCAGGTGCTGGACGGGCTCACGCTGAACATCAAGTCCAGCGAGCTGACCCTGATCTCCGGCCCCTCCGGCTGCGGCAAGAGCACCCTGCTGGCGACGCTCAGCGGCCTGCAGAAGATCGACAGTGGCCGCGTGCTGGCGCTCGGCAGCGACCTGGGTCAGCTCGATCTGCGCGCGCTCGAGCGCTTCCGCCTGCAGCACACCGGTTTCGTGTTCCAGGGCTTCAACCTGTTCCCCGCGCTGAGTGCGTTCGAGCAGGTCGAGTTGCCGCTGAACCACATGGGCCTGTCGCGTGGTGAAGCGCGCCGACGCGCGCAGCAGTCGCTGGAGGAAGTCGGCCTTGCGCATCGCATGCGCCTGCGGCCGTCCGAACTTTCCGGCGGCGAGAAGCAGCGCGTGGCGATCGCCCGCGCGCTGGCCAAGGAACCCGAGCTGCTGTTCGCCGACGAGCCGACCAGCGCGCTGGACGCGGCCAATGGCCAGATGATCATCGACATCCTGCACCGGATCGCCCACACGCATGGCACGACCGTGCTGTGCGTCAGCCACGATCCGCGCCTGGTCGTCCACGCCGATCGCGTACTGGCGATGGAAGACGGCCGCATTCTCAGCGACCGGCGCACCCGCACGCCGGTTCCCGACCGCAAGGAAATTCCGTCATGAGGCCATCCATCATGCAGCCGTCTGCTTTCCATCCGCACCGGCGTTCGCGCACGGCCATGCCGGTCCGGCTGCTTCGGCTTGGCGCTCTCGCGCTGTCGCTGTGCTGGCTGCTGGCCGCGTGCTCGAAACCTGCCAATGCACCGGCCGGCGGCATTGGCAAAGCTGCCCCGGCCTACGCTGCGGTGGCGCGCGGCAGGATCGATATCGAAGGCGGCCTGCTGGCGCTGTCGATGCCGCGCGAAGGCACGCTGGCGAAAGTGGCCGTGCACGAAGGCGACCACGTCAAGCAGGGCCAGCTGCTGGCGGCGCTGGACACCGAACCGGCCAGGCTCGCGGTTGAGGCCGCACAGGCACAATGCGAACAGGCGCAGGCGCAGCTGAAACTGCTCGATACCAAGCAGGCCGCGGCGAAACTGCGCGCGCGACGCCTGGTTGCAGCCGTCGCTGCCGGTGCCGGCGATGGCCAGAGCGCCGACGATGCACGCGAGGCGGCGGCCCAGCTCGATGCCGAGGGTGAAGCCGACCGGGCCGCGCTGAGCATGGCCAACCAGAAGTTGTCCGAAGCGCGTTACGAATTGAAACTGCGCAGCCTGCTCGCGCCGTTCGATGCCGACGTGGTGCACGTCGCGGCCCAGGTCGGTGCCAGCGTCTCGCCGGCATCCGGCCCGTTGTTCACGCTGCTGCCGCATAAGCCGCGAATCATCCGCGCCGAACTCAACGAAAGTTTCGTCGGGGTGATCCAGCCAGGCATGCATGCCGAAGTCGTTGCCGACAGCGACCGCGGCGATGCCCACTGGAATGCGCACGTGCTGCGCATCGGCCAGGTGTTCGGCCCGGCCACGCTGGAGAACGATCCGCAGGTGCGCGCCAACGCACGCACGGTGGAATGCGTGCTGGCGTTCGACCAGCCGCAGGATCTGCGCATCGGCCAGCGCGTGATGGTGCGCTTCGGCAATCCGACAACGCCGGTCCCAGGCGCCCCGAAAGACTGAGGAAACCGCGATCTGCGAGGCTTTCCGCAACATGGGCCACGGTGGATTGAATGATCGCGACCCAATCCTCCAGGGCCACCGCGTGATCCAGCAGACTGATTTTTTCTTCGAGGGCGGGCGCAGCGGCGTGCTGCTGATCCACGGCCTGACCGGCACGCCGATGGAAATGCGGCTGCTCGGCAAGGGCCTGAACCGCGCCGGTTTCAGCGTGCACGGCATGCAGCTGGCGGGCCATTGCGGCAACGTCGAGGATCTGCTCGCCACCGGCTGGCGCGACTGGTACGCCAGCGTCGAGCAGGCCGCCGATGCGATGCGCGGCAAGGTCGACCACCTGTTCGTCGGCGGTCTGTCGATGGGCGCGTTGCTGGCATTGAAGCTGGCCGCGGACCGGCCACATCAGGTCGCCGGCGTCGGCGTGTACGGCGCCACCTTCCGTTACGACGGCTGGAGCATTCCGTGGCTGGCGCGGCTGTCGTTCATGCTGCCGCTGCTGAAGAAACTCGGCATCGGCCGCAACCGCAGCTTCATGGAACAACCACCGTACGGCATCCGCGACGAACGCCTGCGCGCGCAGATCAGCACGGCGATGCTCAGCGGCGACAGCGTCGCCGCCGGCCTGCCCGGCAACCCGTGGTATTCGCTGGCCGAGATGTACGACCTGGCCGCCGAAGTGCGCGGCCAGCTGCCGCAGGTCACCGCGCCGTGCCTGGTCGCGCATGCCAGCGAAGACGATGTCGCCAGCCTGAAGAATGCCGAACTGGTGATGCGCGAAGTCAGTGCGCCGGCCGAGCTGCTGCTGCTCAAGGACAGCTACCACATGATCACCATCGACCGCGAACGGCGCACGCTGATCGAACGCTCGGCCGCGTTCTTCGACGCGATTGCCGCCGCCGATGCGCGGCAGCGGGACGCTGCCTGATGACGCCCGCCGCGGGCTCCATCTCCACGCTGGTGGTGGCCCTGTGGGTACTCAATGTCGTGCTCGACACCGGCGGCCAGCTGGCATTCAAGGCGGCCGCCGGCGATCCGGCTGCCGGTGACGGCATGGCTCGCTGGAAATACATGGCGCTGCGCCCGTGGCTGTGGCTGGGCATCGCCTGCTACGTGATCGAATTCCTGAGCTGGATCGCCTTCCTGTCGCTGGGCCCGCTGTCCAAGGGCATCCTGCTGGGCTCGATCAACATCGTCGCGATCATGGTGGCCGGGCGTTTCCTGTTCGGCGAGAAACTCACCCGGCTGCGCGTGGCCGGCATCTTGCTGGTGACGTTGGGCGTGGCGATCGTCGGAGTCGCCGGATGAGGCGCTTCTACCTGATCGGCTTCCTGTTGCTGATGGGCTTCGACACGCTTGGCCAGATCAGCTTCTACTACGCCGGCACGCATGCGCTGCCGGTGCAGGCGAATACCGCGTGGCTGCTGCGCATCTTCGCGCACCCGTGGGTGTACGGCGCGATCGTCGGTTACATCGGCGCGTTCTTCACCTGGATGAGCCTGCTCAAGCATGCGCCGATCGGCCCGGCGTTCGCCGCCTCGCACCTGGAAGTGGTGTCGGTGATGCTGCTCTCGGTGTGGCTGTTCGACGAACACCTCAACACCGCGCGCGTGCTCGGTGCGCTCGCGATACTCGCCGGCATCGCCTGCCTCGGCCTGGCCGAAGACCGCGAGCACGTGCCCGTGGCCCAGCCCAAGCCCGTGCAAGTCTGAGCACTCGCGGTACGCTGCGCGCATGCTGCCCCGCCGCCATCACGAACTGCCGCCCACCGCCGGCCTGCCGCTGCGGGCAAGCGATCTGCGCCCGGGCGCGACGACGCTGGCCATCGACATCGCCGCGCAGCTGGGCACGCCGCCGCTGCAGCTGGAATGCTCCGGCACCGCATCGCTGCTGATCGCGCTGATCGCCCTGCGCGAATCGCAACCGCAACGCCGTCGCGTGGTGGTACCCGCGTTCACCTGCCCGCTGGTGGCGATCGCGGTGCAACAGGCCGGCCTCGAACTGCAGCTGTGCGACCTGCGCGCCAGTCACTACGACATGGATCCAGCCGAGCTGCGCGCGGTCTGCGACGAACACACGCTGGCCATCATGCCGACCCATCTGGCCGGCCGCGTCGCCGATGTCGACGCTGCGCTGGCGGTTGCACATGGCGTGGGTGCCTATGTGATCGAGGATGCCGCGCAGGCCCTCGGGGCACGCCGCGCGGGGGTCAGCGTGGGCCTTGCCGGCGACATCGGTTTTTTCAGCCTGGCCGCCGGCAAGGGGCTGTCGATCTACGAAGGCGGCCTGCTGCTGGCGCGCGATCCGGCGCTGCGCGAGCAGCTGGCGCGCACCGCCGCACGCATCGTGCCGCGCCGTTTCGGCTGGGAATGCCGGCGCAGCATCGAACTGCTCGGCTATGCCGCGCTGTATCGCCCCGGCGGATTGCGCCTGGCCTACGGCCATCCCCTGCGCAGCGCGTTGCGACGGGGCGATCCGGTGGCCGCGGTGGGCGACGATTTCCCGCTGACGATACCGCTGCACAAGGTCGGTCGCTGGCGGCAGGCGGTCGGCGCGCGTGCGGCAGTGCGCCTGCCGGCGTTTCTCGATCAGCTGCACCGGCAGGGGCAGCGGAGGCTGCCGCGACTTCGCCAGATCCGCGGCATCGAGGTACTCGACGATCCCGCCGATGCCAACGGCACTTGGCCGTTTTTACTGCTGTTGCTGCCTGACCAACGGCGCCGCGACATCGCCTTGGCCGAACTATGGCAGGCGGGACTTGGCGTGAGCCGATTGTTCATCCACGCCCTGCCCGACTACGACTACCTGAGGGACATCGTGCCCGCGCAGGCGGTGCCGAATGCGCGCGACTTCGCCGCGCGCAGCCTGACCATCAGCAACAGCCCGTGGTTGAACGACGACGACTTCGAAACGATCTGCGGCACGCTGGAAACGGCGCTGCGCTGAGTCAGCCGGACTTCGCCGCAATCACCGCCAGCAGCTGCAGGTTCAACGCGTGCTGCTGCGACTGCCAGCCGGCCAGCTGCGCCGGATCGATCGCGGGCTGCTCGTCGATCGCCGACAGCCGGCGCTTCCACCAGCTCTGGTATGCGTAGTGCGAGACCTCGCCGTTGATGTCGCTGCCGACCAGGCCGTTGCGCAGGCTGTCGATGATCGCCCGCGCATGCGCCAGCTGCAGCACACCCTGATCCCAGTTGGTGTGTGCCACCTCGGGCGCGAACACATCCTTGTCGATCGACAGGTAGCTCGGTGCGGTTTGCGCGCGCTGCGCTTCGACGAACGCATCGACCATCGCCGCGGGCGTCTCGAAACTGCGGAATGCCTGCGCCAGGCCGAGCCGGCGCGACCAGCCGGTGTCCACGCCGATGCTCCAGTAAGTCAGCTTTTTCCTGAGCAGCGGCATGAGGTAGTTCTCCCACGCATGCGCCGCGCCGATATCGGCCGAGGTAATCCCGAGCACATGCACATGGCTGACCTGCCGCAGCATCGCCACCTTGCGCACCCACGATCCGCAGTGCACGCCGAACGGAAAGCGCATGTTGTCCGGATGGTTGTCCAGCACCACGACCTGGAACGGCGTGGATGCCTGCCGGCGCGCGATCAGCGGCCAGCTCAGGTGATGGAAATCGCCACTGCCGGTGAACACGGTGCCGTACAGCGCCGGCAGCAACTCATCCAGCATGCTGTCGAAGCGCCGCATGCTCGCCAGCGAGCAGCCGAAACGGATCGACTCCTGCCAGTGCTCCAGCGGCAGCACCAGCCGGTCGGGCAGCGGTCCGACCGAACGGTCGATATCCAGCACGATGGGCCGGTTCGGCAGGTTATACATCGGAGGCCCCGGTGGCTGCCTGCCAGCTGCGATCGCTTTCGAAATGACCGCCGAGCCGGCGCAGCAGCGCGCGCAGCAGCGGATTGCGGGCATACACCGCGTGGCGGGTGAAGGTCATGCGTGCACCGAGAAAGGATTTGACTTCGGGATCGGTCCAGCCGGCGACGTAATGGCTCAGGCCGCGCTGCCGCGCATAGTCGAGGTTGTGCATCCAGCTGACGAAATACAGGTTGTGTTCGCGCGCCTGCGGGTAGGCGAAGCCGACGTACTTGTCGATCAGCTTGCCGCCATGTTCGTAGCACAGGTTCCAGCCGATCATCTGCCCCGCATGGCGATAGACGAACACCACTCCGCCGCTGTCGCCATCCTGCAGCACGGCGCGGAAGAACGCCGCGCTCAAGCGATCGAAATGAATCTCGCTCTGCGCGTACACGTTGTCGAACAGGGCCTGGAATTCGGCCAGCGTGGCGGCGTCATCGAAGCGCGTGTCACCCGTGCGCACCGCCTCGATCTGCAGGTCGGCACGCGAGCGCAGCTTGCGCCGGATATTCTTGCGCCGCCCGGACGACAGCCGCGCCAGATACTCGTCGTCCGAGGCGAAATCGATCGGCACCCACGCCAGCGCCTGCCCCTCCAGCAGCACATAGCCTTCGGCTTCGCAGGCGCGGGCGAATGCACGCGCATGCGCGTTGTCGGAAGCGCCGAGCAGCGGCGAATCCTGCGCGATGTCCTTGACGATCAGCAGCCGGCATTCACGCCCGTACGCCGCCTTCAGTCCCTGCGCCAGGGCCGCCGGCGCCACGTCCGCGGGCAGCGGCGCGTATTCGGACACGGTGGTGCCGGCAAAACGCGTGCGCCAGCGCAGCAGGCGACCCCACCAGCGATACAGCGGCAGCCGGGTGACCCGACGGCGCAGCACATCGTCGGCCGTGGTCAGCAGGTCGAACGGTGCCACGAAGCTCGGCATGCCCTGCGGCGACAGCTGCACCGCGAAGCCGATCGGCGGCTGCGCCATGAAATGCGCGAGCAACGCATCCGGCTCCAATTGCGAAATGAAAGGCATAAGTAAGCAATTTTGCCTAGACTGGTTGATATGTAACATTTTCGTGTGCAGCCAGGAGCCTACTCGTCATGAGCGATACGACCCAGCAACAGGTTTTCGAGATCATTGCCAAGCAGGCCAAGATCGATGTCGCCACGATCACGCCCGAATCCACGTTGAAAGACCTGGGCATCGCCTCACTGGAAGCGATCGAACTGATCTTCGATATCGAGGAGCATTTCAACATCAACTTCCCCGACCAGCAGGGTGCCAACTTTGACAGTGATACGGCGCAGAGTCTGGTCGCTGCGGTGCAGAAGGCGCTGCAAGACAAGGCCGCTGCGGGTGAAGGATCGAACTGATGCCTACGGTTCCGCAGATGCGTCGTGTGGTGATCACCGGCATGGGCGCGGTCAGTCCGCTCGGCGTCGGTGCCGCGGCACTGTGGCACGGACTGCGCGAAGGCCATAGCGGGATCGGCCCGCTGCGTCATCCGGATGCCGAGCGCCTGAAGGTGAAGATCGCCGCGCAGGTGCCGGCAAGTTTCGACCCGGCCGCGAATATCGACGAGCATACCCTGCCGCTGCTGGATCGCACCTCGGAATTCGCGTTGCATGCGGCGCGCGAGGCGGTCACGCAATCCGGGCTGGATTTCGGTCGCGCTGAACTCGGCACGCGCACGGCGGTCATCGTCGGCACCGGCGTCGGCGGCGAAACCACCCAGGACGAACAGAGCCGGCGACTCTACGCGGACAATGCCAATCGCGTGCATCCGCTGTCGATCGTGCGCCTGATGACGAATGCCTCGGCCAGCCAGATCAGCATCGCCTACGGCCTGCGCGGGCCGACCTTCGCGGTGGCCAGCGCCTGCGCCTCGGCGAATCACGCGATCATCCAGGCCGCACAGATGATCCGTTATGGCCTGGCCGATGTCGCCATCACCGGCGGCACCGAAGCCTGCATCACCTACGGCGCCTTGCGCGCGTGGGAAGCGATGCGCGTGCTGGCCGACGACACCTGCCGTCCGTTCAGCGCGAACCGGCGCGGCCTGGTGCTCGGCGAAGGCGCCGGCATCTTCGTGCTGGAATCGCTGGAACACGCGCAGGCGCGCGGCGCGGCGATCCTGGCCGAACTGGCCGGCAGCGGCATGACCGCCGATGCCACCGACATCGTGATGCCCAGCGCGGACGGCGCCGCCGCCGCGATGAAACAGGCGCTGGCCGACGCTGGGTTGAACCCCGAAGACGTCGACTACATCAACGCCCACGGCACCGGCACGCTGGCCAACGATGCCACCGAGACCAAGGCGATCCGCCTCGCGTTCGGCGCGCAGGCCGATCGCCTGGCGGTGTCCTCGACCAAGTCGATGCATGGCCACGCGCTGGGCGCGTCCGGCGCGCTGGAGCTGGTGGCGGTCATCGGCGCCTTGCGCGACGGCGTGGTGCCGCCCACCGCGAATCTGGACAAGGCCGATCCGGCCTGCGATCTGGACTATGTGCCGAATGTCGCCCGGTCGATGCCGGTGCGTGCGGCGTTGAGCAACTCGTTTGCGTTCGGTGGACTCAACGCGGTGCTGGCGCTCAAGCGCGCGCCGCAGCGATAGCGTCTCTACGGCAACTCTCGAACGCTCCTCAACGACGTCATTCCCGCGAAAGCGGGAATCCATTGTGCCGTTCCGCAAAATCAAGATGGGTTCCCGCTTTCGCGGGAATGACGTCTCGTGCAATTTTCGTCCGCGTTGCGCAAGAGCATCGCGCACAGGGTGCGCTCCTACACAAGCGGGCTCGCCCGGGGTGCCTTTCAGCATCAGCCCTTCTTGGCCTTGGTCAGCAACTGGTCGAGCAGCGAAATCGCCAGATCGATTTCTTCGTGACTGATCTCCAGCGACGGCGCGAACGTGATCACGTTCTTGTACCAGCCGCCCACGTC
>DAIMGD010000002.1:0-31293 GCA_036724165.1 Rhodanobacter sp. | reverse complement strand
TCACGATTTCGCTGGCGCAGGAGAACGCGAAGTTCGGCATCACCGTCAACACCGTGTCGCCCGGTTATGTCGCCACCGACATGGTGATGGCGGTACCCGAGGATGTGCGCGCCAAGATCGAGGCGCAAATTCCGCTGGGCCGCCTCGGCAAGCCGGAGGAAATCGCCCATGCGGTGGCCTTCTTTGCTGGCGAGCAGGCGTGCTGGATCACCGGCGCGAATCTGGCGATCAATGGCGGGCAGTATATGGGTTGGTAGCTTTTATCCCCTCTCCCCGCAGGGGAGAGGAGGCAAATGCACCGCCTGCCCAAAGGTTCATTTGCCCAGCAATTTTTCAATCACCTTGCCCACCGCGGCGAACGCGAACGCGCCGGTGACATGCGTCGCCGCACCGAGTCCGCCACCGCAGGCGAGATTCAACGCATCACCACCCGGTGGGCGGTTGCCGCACACGCTGCCGTCCGGCTGCGGGTACTGCACGTTTTGCAATGAATACACCGCCGACACGCCGAAGTAGCGATCCGGGTTGCGCGGAAAGTTGAAGTCGGTGCGGAGCTTCTTGCGGATCAGGCTGAACATCGCGTCGTGCTCGGTGCGCGACAGGTCGCGCACGCGGATCTGGGTGGAATCGGTACGCCCGCCGGCCGAACCCACGCTGACGATCGGCAGCTTGCGGCGGCGGCACCAGGCGATCGTCTCCAGCTTGACGCGGAACGCGTCGCAGGCGTCGAGCACCACGTCGTAGCCGCGATCGAGCAGCTCGTCCAGCGTGGGCGGGGTGAGGAAGCGCTCGATCGCCTCCAGCCGGATGGTCGGGTTGATCGCGCGCGCGCGCGCGGCGATCACGCCGACCTTGGGCTTGCCGTACTCGCCATCCAGCGCATGCAGCTGGCGGTTGGTATTGGACACGCAGACCTCGTCGGCATCGATCAGCGTGAGCCGGCCGACACCGCTGCGCGCCAGTGCCTCGGCTGCCCACGAGCCGACGCCGCCGATGCCGATCACGCAGACATGCGCGCGCGCGAACGTGGCCACGCTGCCGCTGCCGTACAGGCGCTCGACGCCGGCAAAGCGTTCGGCCGGGAAATCCACGTCGCTCATGCGGGCATGCCGCCGGCTGCTTGCGAGATCTTGTCTGCGTGTGTCACTGGCTGTCCTGCTGCTGCGCAGCGGTCATTTTATCGCGACCGCATGGATGAAACGCAGCGACGCGGGTTATTCTCACCGCCACCTTCACTACCCGCGGAACCGAATCGATGCGCGTTGCCCTCCTGATCCTGCTGGGCCTGATGATTGGTGTGATCGGCACGGTCAACGTCATGAGTACGCTGAGCGCACGCCATCCGATGCCGAAGGCGGTGATGACCACGATGGGTTATCACATGGGCGAGCTGAGCCATGCGCTGAAGGCCAGGCAGTGCGACGCGGTGAAAATCCAGCATCACCTGGAGCGCCTGCAATCCACCGCCACCGACATCGTGCCGGTGTTCGGCGTCACCGAGCAGCCGTTCACCGATGCGGCAGGCCAGCTGCAGACCCGCGTGCAGCAGGCCCTGCAGGCCGCGCCCGCGGATTGCACGGCACTGGCCGCGGCGATCAAGCCGATCGACGACACCTGCAAGAGCTGCCACCAGAAGTACCGCTGACCGG
Organism: Rhodanobacter sp.; assembly: GCA_036724165.1. Classification (GTDB taxonomy): domain Bacteria; phylum Pseudomonadota; class Gammaproteobacteria; order Xanthomonadales; family Rhodanobacteraceae; genus Rhodanobacter. The sequence continues at coordinate 29,644 of DAIMGD010000002.1, read as the reverse complement.
CCCCGGAAACGGATCCACTCAGAAACTGACCCTGCCACGCAGCATCTGTCCGTACATCACCCAGTCGCCGAGCAGACTGTATAGCGGGTGCTTGAACGTGGCCGGGCGATTCTTCTCGAAGCCGTAGTGGCCGATCCAGGCGCAGCCATAACCGGCCACGGGCACCAGCCATAACCAGCGCAGCTGGCCGCTGAGCAACGTCACCAGCAGCACCGCGATCACCAGGCTGCTGCCGATGAAATGCAGGCGACGACATGTGCGATTGCCGTGCTCGCTGAGGTAGTAGGGATAGAACTCGGCAAAGCTGCTGAAACCGGACATCGGACTGCTCCGCAAGGGCTCGGCCGGATCAGCATGATCCAGCCATGTTCCCGATGCTACCGCCTCGGTTAGCCCGGCAGCGGAATGAACTCGTCCTCGTCACCGGGCACGCTGCCGAAACGCCGGGCCAGCCAATCGGCCTTGGCCTGCTCGATGCGCTCGCGCGTGCTGGCGACGAAGTTCCACCACAGGTGCCGCTCGCCATCCAGCGGTGCGCCGCCGAACAGCAGCAGCCGGCTGTCCACGTGCGCGCGCAGCGGTGGTGCCGACGACCCGGCCTGCACCGCCATCTGCGCGGTGGTGACTTCCAGCTCGCCCCAGCTGACTTCGCCCTCGACGACGTGGATGCCGCGTTCAAGATGCTCCGGCGGCAGGTTCAATGCCGCGCCGGCGGCCAGTTGCACCTCAAGCAGGAACATCGGCGCGAACACCCTGACCGGCGAACGCTCGCCATACGCGTCACCGGCGATCAGCACCGCTTCCATGCCCGGCTGGCGAATCTGCGGCAGTGCCGCCCGGTCATGATGATGAAACTCCGGCGCGATCTCGGCATCGGCCTGCGGCAGCGCCACCCAGATCTGCACGCCATGCAGCCGCTGCCCATCGCGACGCTGGTCCGGCGGCGTGCGTTCCGAATGCACGATGCCGCGCCCCGACGTCATCCAGTTCACTTCGCCGGCACGGATGTCGGCCACGCTGCCGAGGCTGTCACGATGACGGATCGCGCCGTCGAACAGCCAGGTCACCGTGGCCAGTCCGATATGCGGATGCGGCCGTACGTCCATGCCGCTGCCGGCGGCGAATACGGCCGGACCCATGTGATCGAAGAACACGAAGGGCCCCACATGGCGTGCCTGCAGCGCCGGCAGCAGGCGCCGCACGGTGAAGCCATCGCCGAGATCATGCAGGCGGCCTTCGATCAGGATCGGGGTTGCTTCCATCATCGTCTCCGTCGCTTACCAGGCGCGTCGATACTGCTCGGGTGCGTCGATCGCGGCACCGAGCAGTTGCGCTGCCCGGCGTGGAAAATAGGGATCGCGCAGGCTTTCGCGCGCCATCAGTACCACGTCTGCGTCGCCGTTGGCGACGATCTGCGCGGCCTGCTCGACTTCGGTGATCAGGCCCACCGCGCCGGTGGCGATGCCGGCTTCGCGCCGGATGCGCGCGGCAAATGGCACCTGATAACCCGGCCCCAGTGGAATCGTGACATGCGGCAGCAGGCCGCCACTGGAGACATCGATCAGATCCACATCCAGCGGCTTCACCTGCTGTGCCAGCCGCACGCTCTGCTCGATCTCCCAGCCATCCTCATCGGCCCAGTCGGTGGCCGAGATGCGCAGCCACAACGGCAGCTCGGCCGGCCATACCTCGCGCACTGCGGTGATCACGTCGCGCACGAGGCGGCTGCGGTTCTCGAAACTGCCGCCGTACTGATCGCCGCGCTGGTTGCTCAACGGCGACAGGAACTGATGCAGCAGATAGCCGTGCGCCGCGTGCAGCTCGATCAGCTCGAAGCCCGCCGTCAACGCCCGTTGCGCGGCGGCGCGGAAATCCGCGATCACCGCCTGGATGCCGGCCTCGTCCAGCGCCTGCGGCACGTTCCAGCCTTTGTCGAATGGCAATGCCGACGGCGCCACCGGCGACCAGTTGCCTTGCCCGGCCGGCACCGGACCATGCCCTTGCCATGGCCGCAGCGTGCTGGCCTTGCGTCCGGCATGCGCCAGCTGCACCCCGGCGACCGCGCCCTGCGCCTTGATGAAACGCACGATCGGCCGCCACGCGTCCAGCTGGCCCTGATTCCACAAGCCGGTATCCTGCGGCGAGATGCGCCCCTGTGCGGATACCGCCGTGGCCTCGGCGATCACCGCCGCCGCGCCGCCTACCGCACGGCTGCCCAGATGCACCATGTGCCAGTCATTCGGCACGCCATCGGTGGCGGAGTACTGGCACATCGGCGAGACCACCAGGCGGTTGCGCAAGCGGAGGCCGCGCTGGGTGAACGGTTCAAACAGGTTCATCGGAAATTCCGGCAAGGTCGATCTACACACATGCAGGCATGTCTTCCCCGTATCAAGCGACGGTGCTGTCGCGCGCCGTGAACACGGCATCCCGCGCGGTCATCCAGGCCACGATGCGTTCGGCGATCGGCGCCGGCGCTTTCATCCAGGCGAAGTGGTCGGCCGGCTGATTGCCCAGGTCCTGCGGCGTGATCACAGCGACCGTGCGCTGGGTCTGCGGCATCTTGCCGAGCAGCCAGTCCAGCGAAGCCGGTGGCCCCAGCCAGTCGTCACGCAGTCGCAATGCCAGCAACGGCAGCCGCAGCGACGCCAGCTGCCGTTCGAAATCCCGGGTCATGCCAGCTGCCGCATAGCGGCCAGTGCGACCGCTGCGCGCCCAGTCGGCGATCACTCCGCGCGCCTCGTTGCCGCCGAAGCCGATCCGCCGTCCGGGCAGGTAGCCGACCAGGCTGGCCAGCAGGGGTGCGGCGGCATAGGCGGCGCCAATCACCCAGCCATATCGAAAACGACGCCAGTACGGCGAGCCGCTGGCCACCAGCACCAGGCCAGCAAGTTCCTCCGGATGCAGGCTGGCATACAGCGAGCCGAGCTGCCCACCCAGGCTGTGGCCACCCGCCCAGCAGGTCGCCTGCGGCCAGCGTGCGCGCAGCGCTGCCCAGGCCGCCGGCAAGTCATCTGCCAGCAATTCGCGATAGCCCCAGTTGCGGCGATGGCCCGCTCGCCAATTGCTGGAACCGACGCCGCGCCATTCATGCACGACGACCGCTACGCCTCGCGCAGCCAGCGCCTCGGCCAGTGGAAGATAGTGCCTGGCAGGCATGCCCATGGCCGGCACCCAGTAAAGCAACTGGCTCCATCCACCGATGGGATGAGTACACAGCAACTCGAAGCCGTTGCCGTCGGCGCTCGAAACCGGAAGCACCATTTGCCTGATCCCGCCACGCGCGATTGGTGGTGTTGGCATGGGTAAATTGTCCACAGGATAATCAGGCATCCCGGCAGGCTAGCGAATTCGCGCCGCCACCACAAAAAAAGGCCGGCTGGCGCCGGCCCTCAAATCAATCCTGTCGCGACACTCAGCCGGGGGTGACGTCTTCGGCCTGCAGCCCTTTCTGGCCATTGACTACATTGAAGCTGACTTTCTGACCTTCCTGCAGGCTTTTAAAACCCGAACCGCTGATAGCGCGGAAATGCACAAATACGTCAGGGCCGTTCTCGCGGCTGATAAAGCCGAAACCCTTGGCGTCGTTGAACCACTTGACTGTACCCACTTCACGATCCGACATGACTCACTCCGATCCATTCCAGACGCTGAGACAAACCGGCCCAACGGGCCGACGGCTTACTGGGCATGTCGGGTTCGGGGGTAACGATACGGATTCAGGAAATCCCATACCGGGCACGCACGTCGTCGAGCAAGCACAGTGGGCCAAGCATAACGGATTTCCAGCAGACAAGTGATTTGTCAAGCGACGTGTTGCGGCCATTATCCACACAAGAAAAAACCGGGCATTTCTGCCCGGTTTGCTGATACAGGGTCGGCAATCAGGCCGGGGTTACTTCGTCGGCCTGCAGGCCCTTGTCGCCCTGCACCACCTTGAACGAGACCTGCTGGCCTTCCTGCAGGCTCTTGAAGCCGCCACCGGTAATTGCGCGAAAATGCACGAAAACGTCCGGGCCGTTATCACGGGCAATGAAACCGAAACCCTTTGCGTCGTTGAACCATTTGACGGTACCGAGCTGACGATCAGACATGTTAATCACTCCACTGGATTTTATAGACTCGACCCGCATGCGCATGGCCGGCTTACTGGTGTGCAAGGAAACCGCCCTGGGGAGGGTGAACGATGAGGCAGATCGCGGATCAGCTGCATCGGGCCAGATGACTCTGCTGACCCCGGCAAACACAGTGGGCGAATCATAGCGGCAGAATCCGGGAAGGGGAGATTGCACGGCTCGGGAAAACAGTTCTTTTTGCTATTTTTACAGGCGTGGCGCCAATTTCAGATTTCCTTTACCTTGAACCCTGTCTAGTGGAGACAAGTTACTCGTCCCATTAACGGCGGGCCGTCCTGGCCCGGCCGTACTGATTGTTCGTTAGGAGAATTCCATGATGTCCGTCTTGTCCCGCCTGCCCCTGGCTTCCATCATCGTCGGCCTGTTATTGGCCGGCTGCGCGCACCAGCCGACATCCCATCCGACCGCAGTCAAAACCACAGCGTCTTCGAGAACCGTAGCGACTCCCTCATCCTCCGCCACGACCGCTGACAACAACTCGCGGCATCAGCACCACGCGACGGTCACCAGCAGCCAGACCACGGCCGATACGAAGCTGCCTGACAGTACCGGCATTGCCGCTTGCGATGACTATCTGTCGAGTTACCTCGCCTGCCATCGCGCGGCGCAGATCTTCCCACCGGATCAGTTGCCGAAACGCTATCAGGCCATGCGTACCAGCCTGCTGCGGGACTCGCAGAATCCGGACATCCGCCCGCAACTGGCCACTCGCTGCAATTCGCTCGCCACGTCATTGCGGGAGGCCTTGCATGGCAAGGCATGTGCCGTCGAACCAGCCTCGGCCGGCACCAGTCCGTGACCGTTGCCTAATCGCCGGCACACCAGACGGCGCGCAGTGCCCTGGCCAGGCTCGCTGGCTGAGTGCGGACCAGGCTGATCCGTGGCGTGCCGTGCCAGCGGGCGGTAACCGCAATCGCCGTTGCCAGCGCATGCACCAGCGTGGGTGTCGGCGCTACGCCCGGCTCCAGAAACAGCGCCTTGATCTCGAACATGCCCCTATCGCGATGCGCCTTCGCATCGAGTCGACCGACCAGCCTTCCGCGATGCAGGATCGGTAGCACGAAATAGCCATAACGCCGTCGATCGGCCGGCGTATAGCACTCGATGGTGTACTCGAAATCGAAGATCGCGAGGGCACGGGCGCGATCCCATACCACCGGATCGAACGGGGACAGCAAGCAGGTATGCGTGGCGCGCAGACGACCGCGCAGTGCCTTGTCCAGGGTGCAGGCATGGTCCCGATGCACGTAACCTGGCGTTTTCCACCCCTGCACGGGCACGGCCAGCAGCTCCCCACTGGCCAGCAATGGCGCCAGTTCCTGTGCGGTGACCGGCGATTTCAATCGATAGTAATCGGCGATCCAGCCGGCCTGCGTCACGCCCAGGGCGCGCACGCTGTCGACGATGAAGCGTTGCCGCAGCAGCGCGACGGAGAGATCAGCCGCAGCCGCATCGAACGGCGGATCGAGACGGGCTAGCACATTGATGGCCAGGTCATAGACCCTCTGGAAACGCTCGCGTCGCACCACCATCAGTTCGCCCAGCGCAAACCAGGCTTCCAGCCAGCGCTTCTCCGGCTTCCATTCCCACCAACCCGACTTTGCCACCACGCCGCCAACATCCTTGCGGACGAAGTCCGCCGCGCGCACCGGCCCGGAGACACGAATGCCGGACAGCAGTGCATCCATGTCTTCGCGCTGTTCGTCGTGCATTCGCATGGCGTGTCGATGTGCCCAGTGATGCGTGCGCTGCTCACCCCAGCTCCGGTGCAGGCCGATGTCGGCAGCCGTGACAAAGCACGCCTCATGCGCCCAGCACTCGGCCAGCTGACCCTGCGCCAGCGCCTCGTCCAGCCATGCCATGGGGTAATTGCCGAGACGGGCATGCAGCACCAGATACGGGCTGCGTGCGACCACATGGATGGTGTCGATCTGCAACAGTCGCATGCGCTCGATCGCGCTGACCACATCGCTGCGCCGGGCACGCCGTCGCAGCGGCGGCAACAGGCCCTGCGCCGCCAGGTGCAGCAAGCGTGCCTGGGCGCGGCTCAGTACGCCGGCGCTGGCTGAAGCCTCGCTCAACGACACGGCATCTTCACGGATTCACGACCAGGATGTTGAGCCGGCATTTACAAAGTCTCTGTTAGCTTGACCCTTGAGTTCGGCAACCGGCATCGCTGTATCAGCATCACCACGGTTACGAGCGTACGTAAAACTTTCAAGCACGCATTCTGGCATGGAGTATCTACGATGAAATATCGCACAACACTGCTATCCACCCTGATCACCGGCGCGCTCCTGTTTGCCGGTACCGTCATCGCCCAAGATGTGCCACCGCCGCCCGCTCCCGTTGCGCCAATGCCGCCTCCGCCTCCGCCGCCGGCTCCACCAGCGCCTGACGCCAATGCACCTGTGGCGCCGGATACAGCGGCCTACCAGACACCGCAGGGTGAGGTGACCGTGCACAGCGAAGCAGCGCCTGCCCCGACGATCGGACCGGCACCGTCGTTCGAGCAGTTGTCCGGTGGCAGCAAGGGCATCACCGAAGACCAGGCCGCTGCCTATCCGCCGCTGGCCAATGACTTCATCCATGCCGACACCAATCGCAATGGCAGCGTCAGCAAGGCTGAATACGCGCGCTGGGTAAGCCAGCCCCAATAACTGCTGGCAGCTGATGCACAGGTTCGACGCCGGCCACAATGTCTTGTGGCCGGCGTCTTGCCATCGGAACGAAAGACGCCTCCTCTCCGTCAATGAGCGCGTGCGACTTAGACTTCCATCCGTCGCAGCTGCTCTTTCGTTCCGGAGTCATCGATGAAGCCTCATCCTGTTGCCGTGCCGCTGGCGTTCGCAGCCAGCCTGCTCGCGCCCCCCATCCACGCGCAGAATCCGGACCCGACCGACATCCGTGGCTGCACCGCGATCGAGAGCGATTCGCAGCGACTGGCCTGCTACGACCATGCTACCGGCCGCGTCAATTTGCCGGCCGCGCAGAAGCGGGTGGATCAGGCAAGCAGCACGCCAATCATCTTCAACCGCGACACGAGCACCGCGACAACAGCCAGGGTGGAAAAAAACAACGAAGTGTCAAAGCCGCTCTCGCTGCTTGACAGCCGCTGGGAGCTCTCGCCGGAAAGCAAGCTCGGCACCTTCAACGTGCGTGGCTACAAGCCGGTTTATGTCATGCCGGTGTTCGCCACCAGCAATCAGAACGATCAGCCGCACAGTCCCAATCCGGTCAATACGGTGAACACGCCGCAGCAACTGGACAATGTGGAAACAAAATTCCAGCTCAGCCTGAAGACCAAGGTCTGGCAGGGCGTCTTCGGTGACACGGGTGACTTGTGGGTGGGCTACACGCAGGACTCGCACTGGCAGGTCTACAACTCGCAGAATTCTCGCCCATTCCGTGAAACCGACTACGAGCCCGAAGCGATCTTGATGTTCAACACTCACTACGAGCTGTTTGGCTGGGATGGGCGAGTGCTTGGCATCGGCGTCGACCATCAGTCCAATGGCCGTTCCGATCCGCTGTCGCGCAGCTGGAACCGGGTGATTGCCGATGTCGGTTTCGAACGTGATGGCTGGACCGTGATGGTACGCCCGTGGTGGCGCATCCCGGAGTCGCGCGTGAACGACAACAATCCCGATATCAGCAATTACATGGGGCGTGGCGACATGCAGATCATCCACGAATGGAACGGTCAGGAACTCGGCCTGATGTTGCGCAGTTCATTGCGTGGCGGCAGCGAGAATCATGGCGCGGCCCAGCTCACCTGGAGTTTCCCGCTGGTCGGCAACCTGCGGGGCTACGCGGAGGCGTTCAAGGGTTACGGCGAAAGCCTGATCGACTACAACCACAATGCCAGCTACGTCGGCGTCGGCATCTCGCTGCTCGACTGGTATTGAGTACGCTGCCGGTTCAACAGCACGAACCATTTCGTGCCGGTGGGTATCCTCACCACCCGACCGCAGGCAGCGGATGGTTATGCGGTGAACCATGTTGAACGGTCACCGCATGCCATCACGACACCGGCGTGACCTCAGTGATGGTGGCCGCCCGCGCCGTGCACATGGCCGTGCGCCAGCTCTTCCTCGGTAGCGGCGCGCACGCCGGTCACTTCGACGGCGAAATGCAGGGTCTGGCCAGCCAGCGGATGGTTGCCATCGATGAACACGGTATCGCCCTCGACCTTGGCCACCGTGACGTTGATCTCACCCTGCGGGCCACGCCCCTGAAACTGCATGCCGGGCTGGATGTCCTCGACACCCTGGAAGGCATCCTTCGGCACTTCCTGCATCAGCTCGGCGTGATGCACGCCATAACCCTCTTCCGGTGCCACATCGGCGGTGAAGGTATCGCCGACCTTGCGGCCTTCCATCTGCTTTTCCAGACCGGGAACGATCTTTCCGCTGCCGTGCAGGTAGGTCAACGGCTCGCGGCCTTCGGAGCTGTCGATGACCTGACCCTGGTCATTGGTCAGCGTGTAATGGAAGGCGGCAACGGAGTTCTGGGCAATCTGCATGAGGGTCTCGCGAATAGGTTCAAGTCCGCCGGCCAGGTGCCGACACGAGGGCGCAAGGTTAGCAGAACAGGAGGAAATCCCTCACTGCAGGGAGTGGCGGGATTGGCGATACTAGGGTCATGACTGCCCCGCCAAGTCGCTGCCTGCAGCGTTTCATCCTGAGCCTGCTGCTGGTCGGCGCATGCTCGCCGGCGATGCCGCTGCATGCCGCATCGACCACGCCGGCACTCCCCGGCGCTGCGACCACGGCGGCGCTGGCGAGTCAGATCGACGCGCTGATCCGCCAGCCCCGGTTTGCCGCCGCCAACTGGGGCATCTCGGTGGTTTCGCTGGACAGCGGCCGGGTGCTGTATGCGCACCGGGCCGCCCAGTTATTGCAGCCGGCCTCCACCGCCAAGCTTTTCACCGCGGCACTGAGTCTGGCGACATGGGACCAGGACTACCGCATGCCCACCCGGTTGCTGTCGTCTGGCCACATCAGAAATGGCCGTCTGGACGGCTCGCTGGTTCTGTACGGCATGGGCGATCCCACGCTGGGCTCCGCCACGAGCATCGACTGGGCCGACCAGCTGGCCGACCAGCTGGCGGCACGCAAAGTGCGGCTCGTGCATGGCGACCTGATCGCCGATGACAGCTATTTCTCCGGCCCCGCCTTCGGCGACGGCTGGGAGGCCGGCGATCTGCAAAGCTGGTTTGCGGTGCCGTCCTCCGCGCTGAGCACGCAGGAAAATATCGTCGAGATCACGGTGCATCCCGGCTCGGCGGCCGGACTGCCGGCGGAGCTGAGCTTCAGCCCCGACGATGCGCGACCACGGCTACTGGGCCAGCTTACGACCAGCCTGCCAGGCACGCCCAGCGACATCAATCTGTACCGTGCACCGGGCGACAGCACGCTGGATGTGTTCGGCACCGTTGCCGCCAGGAGCCCTCCCCAGCACTTCAGGCTGGCCGTGGTGGATCCGGCCCTGCTGGCCGGCACCCAGTTGCGGCGGGCACTGGCTCGGCGGGGTATCCGCATCAGCGGCAAGCTGGCAGTCGTGCACTGGCCGCAGGACGATGCCAGATGGCTGGCGCATGCCGACACGCTTGCCGAGGTGTGGTCGCCGGAACTGCTGGAGATCCTGCAACGCGGTCTGAAACGCTCACAGAACCTGTACCTGCAGAATCTGCTGTTGAGCGTGGGCGCGCACGAGCAGGCGACGGCTCCGACGATCGGCTTCGCGAGCACCGAGAACTACGGCATCCGGGCATTGCGAAAGCTGCTGACGCAGATCGGCATTCCGCCGTCGGCCAGCCTGATCGACGAGGGCACCGGGTTGTCACGTCGCGACCTGGTGACGCCGGAGGCGATGGTGCGGCTGCTTGGCTATCTGGCCAGGCAGCCATATGCAGAGCAACTGCGCGAGGCACTGCCGATCGCCGGCGTGGACGGCACGCTGATCGGACGCATGCGCCATACCGCGGCCGAGAACAACCTGCACGCCAAGACCGGCAGCATGACTTACGTGGATTGCCTGGCCGGCTACGTCACCAGCGCCAGCGGTGAGCGACTGGCATTCGCGATCATGCTCAACAACTATCAGCCGCCCGCTGACGGGTCAGGCGCCAGCAGCGACGTGGATGCGATTGCCGTGATGCTGGCGAACTTTCGCGGCCGTGATTGACCGCATCGCCAGTCCGGTTTCGATGCGCGCCGCTCAGCCGCCCAAGCGCGCCAGCGTATCCTTGCCAATCTTCTCGGGCGTATCGGTGGGCGCGTAGCGCTTCACCACCTGGCCTTCGGCATCCACCAGGAACTTGGTGAAGTTCCACTTGATCGACTCGCTGCCGAGAATGCCCTTGCCCTCGTTCTTCAGCCACTGATACAGCGGATCGGCATGCTCGCCGTTGACCTCGATCTTGGCGAACATCGGAAACGTCACGTCGAAATGGGTGCTGCAGAAATTCTTGATCTCGGCCTCATCGCCAGGTTCCTGATGCCCGAACTGGTCGCACGGGAAACCCAGCACCACCAGTCCGCGATCGCGCTGGTCCTGCCACAGCGTCTCCAGTCCCTTGTATTGCGGGGTGAAGCCGCACTTGGAAGCGACATTGACGATCAACAGCGTCTTGCCGCGCCATTCGCTGAGCGGCTGCTGCTTGCCGTCGATATCACGGACACTGAAATCGTAGACACTGGACATGACTCGGGCTCCGACTGCTGGGATGGGCATTCAGGCAGTCTACGCCATCGACCGTGGTCCCCGCGGCATAAGCAGGATGCGAACTATGAACTGGCGCCGCTCGCAGAATGCAGGGGAGCCGCCAGGAGTCACTTCACCCCTGCGTCGCGGGTATCTCGAATACCTGGCGCAGGTAGGTGACATATGCCTCGTCCTCGCACATGTTCTTGCCGGGCGAGTCGCTCAGCTTGGCCACCGGCTGGCCGTTGCAGCGGATCATCTTGATCACGATGTTGAGCGGCGTCGGCCCCACGTCGTTGGTGATGTTGGTGCCGACGCCGAACGCCAGCAGGCAGCGGTCGCGGAAGTGCGCATACAGCTGCATCACCTTCGGGATATCCAGCCCGTCGCTGAACACCAGTATCTTGCTGCGCGGATCGACCCGGTTCGCGCGGTAATGCGCCAACACCTTCTCGCCCCATTCGAACGGGTCGCCGGAATCGTGCCGGGTGCCATCGAACAGCTTGCAGAAATACATGTCGAAATCGCGCAGGAACGCGTTGAGCCCGTAGACATCCGACAGCGCGATGCCGAGATCGCCGCGATACTCCTTCGCCCACGCCTCCAGCGCCGCCACCTGCGAGTCGCGCAGACGCGGACCCAGCGCCTGGTGCGCCTGCAGGTATTCGTGCGCCAGCGTGCCCAGCGGGGTCAGCCTGAGTTTCCGCGCCAGCCACACATTGCTGGTACCGGCCAGCTGTGCGCCGAGTCCATCACGCAGTGTCGTCACCACCTCTTCCTGCCACGCCCGCGAGTAGCGCCGACGCGTGCCGTAATCGGCAATGCGGCAGCCGGAATAATCCGGCGTATCACGCAACAGCGCAATTTTTGCCTGCAACCGGCGGCGACCCTCGGCCATATCCAGGTCGGCACTGAGATGCCGGAAATAGACTTCGTTGACGATCGCCAGCAGCGGCACCTCGAACAGGATCGTATGCAGCCACGGCCCGCGGATACGGATCTCGATCTCGCCGTTGTCCGCGGCGGACGGCACGATCTCCACATACTTCTGGTTGAGCTGGAACAGCCCGAGGAAATCGACGAAGTCGCTCCGGATGAAGCGCCAGGTGCGCAGGTAGGCCAATTCATCCATCGTGAAACGCAGCTGGCACAGCGCGGCCAGCTCGGCACGAATGTCGTCGATGCATGGCGCCAGCTCAATGCCCGGATTGCGGCATTTGAAGCGGTACTCGACCTGCGCGGCCGGATAGCGGTGCAGCACGACCTGCATCATCGAGAACTTGTACAAGTCGGTATCAAGCAGCGATTCAATGATCATCAGGCGCTCAGGCAGAGGGAGACGCGGGGTATGACGTGCCGGTCATTATCCACGCCCGTGCGCAAGACGGGCCGCCGCGCTGCCGTGGTGCTTCCTTCGGGCAAAAAGAAACCCCATGAACCAGGGGAGGATTCATGGGGTTTGTCAGGCTGCCGCCAGGGGAGGAAAGGCAGCCCCTCAGTGGCTCGATACAGACTGCGCCACCTATGGTCGCCGTCACGGCGATACGAGGGGTTAGTGTGGTCGCAGCGATGTGAGTTCAAGGTGTACGCCGAAGCCATTCAGCTTCACGACAGGCAAGCCACGATGCCCGCTGCACCAGCCTCTCGATCGCCTCGACACCCTTTGCGCATCAGGCCAACCGGTAATCCGCCCTACAATCCCGGCAACCCACACCGGAGCCCATCATGAAGCGGTTGCGCTGCCTGTGCCTGTTGCTCGTCTTCTGCATGGCCCTGCCCGCCACGGCAGCGCAGTTGATCATCGACCTCGGCCACGGCCGGCAAACCTTCAGCACCGCACAGTTGCTGGCACGCAGCGACATACGCAGCATCACGATTCCGGCCGACGTGGCATTCAAACGCCACATGAGTTATCGCGCCGTGCCGTTACGCGCCTTGCTCAGCGGGATCAAACCCGGCGATCACCTGCAGTTCGTCGCCGCGGATGGTTTCGCCGCCGAGATCGATGGCGCGTCCTTGCTCCGCACACATGGCGCGCAGGCATGGCTGGCGATCGAAGATCCGGCACATCCGTGGCCTTCACTGGCCGGGAACCACGGCAGTGCCGGGCCGTTCTACCTGGTGTGGACACAGCCGCAGGCCGCGCGGATCGGCCCGGAACAATGGCCCTACCAGCTGGCGACGATCCGCAAGCTGAGTGAGGTTGCCGCACGCTTCCCGGCCATCCTGCCCGATCCGTCCGTGCCCGCGAACAGCGACGTGCGGCGCGGCTTCGTGATCTTCCAGCGCAGCTGCTTCGCCTGCCACACCCTCAACGGCGAGGGCGATGCGAAACTCGGGCCGGATCTGAACATCCCGCACAATCCCACCGAATACCTGCGCGCCGATTGGTTACGCGCCTATATCCGCAACCCGCAATCGCTGCGGCAATGGCCGCAGGCGAAGATGCCGGGACTGGATATGCAGGCATTGTCCGATGCCGATCTGGATGCCTTGCTGGCCTATCTGCGGCACATGGCAAAGCACAAAGTGGCGCACTGACCTCAGTCGCGACGTCTGCTTGCTGCGGCGCCGGCCTGACTGCCAGTCGACAACTCCTGCAATTGCCGTTCGCGCCGGCCCCTGGGCATTTCCGCCAGCACGCGCACGCTGGCGTAAAACGCCGGCCAGTGACACCCGGCGCGCTGAAACAACACGGCGAAAGCCGGCGTCCATTGGTCGTACAGGCCGAACGGCAACAGCCGCGCGTTGTTGATCGGTGCCGCTACCCAGGCGTCATAACGGTGGTCGTTCGGCCAGGCGTGGTCGCGCCATTGCGCGTAGCGCGTGCGGAATGCTTCGATCTCGTGCTGTTTGCCCGCTGCCAGGGCCGGGGCATCCACACCGCTGGCATACAGCGCCTTCAGACGTTCGCGCAGATCCAGCACGAGCTTGGTAAAACCGTCATCCATCGCCTGCGCACCATCGTCCTGTGGCGGCAGGCCGCGCGACTGCCGCCATTCGCGCAAACCCTGGGTCTGCACGAAGCTAGCGAACGATTCGTTGAATGCGGTGTCGTCTTTCACGTAGACCAGCTGGTGTGCCAGCTCGTGGAAGATCGTGCCGTCGAGTTCGTCGTCATCCCAGCGCAGCATGCTGCTGAGGATCGGGTCGGCGAACCAGCCGAGGGTGGAATACGCCGGCACGCCGCCGACCCACACGTCGGTGTCACCTGCCCGCAACCGCGCCGCATCGGCCTTGGCATCAGCCTCTCTGAAATAGCCGCGATAGGCGACGCAACCGACTACCGGAAAGCACTGTGGCACGGCCTCGATCGAATAGCGTGGTGCGGCAAATACATTCCACACCACATAGGGACGATGCAGCTCGACGTAACCGGTATAACTGCGGTTGTCCGGCAGGCCAAGTTGCCGTGAGGCGAACCGGCGCGCCTGCTGCGCCAACCGCAGGCGCGCGGCGAGTGCCGGATCGGTGGCCGGGTCGCGCAGCAAGGTGTTCACTGCGTGCCGATGCGCGATCAACTCGCCCTGCCCATGCACCGCCTGGGCGTAATAGCGCAAGCTGGTGCACGCAGATAGCACAAGGCCCACCGCCGCGATGACGATGAGCCCTGGAGAGCGGTTGGGCCACGGCACGAATCGGGATCGTTGCATGCCGCGATTGTGCCTCAAGCGTCAGTGATGATGACCATCATCACCATGTCCGGAATGGCCGCTGGGACGTGCATGGCCGCTGGTGGTGTGGCCACTGTTGTTGCCGTGGCCCTGCCAGTGCCCGGCATGGCCGTTGTAGCCGTGATAGCCACCATATCCACGGTAGCCGCCATATCCACGGTAGCCATGGCGGTAATAACGCGATCCACCGTAAATCACGCCTGACGCGTAACAGCAACCGTAGTAGCCGTAATAACCGTCATCGTAATAACCCGGCGCGTAGTAACCGCCGTTGTACACCGGTGCGGCGTAGCCATAGTAGGCATCGCCGGCATAGCCGGAGCTGCGTACATAACCGTAACCCGGATCGTAGTAACAACCCGATAGCGTCGCGGCAGCGACAACCAGGACAAGACCGGCAAGCAGGCGTTTCATGATCCGTCTCCACAGGGAGTGATGACATCACATTAGGCGGCGATGCTTGAACGCGTACTGAGTTTTCAGCACATGACCAGCCGGCGTTTACCTGCCAGCCATGTGCCACCAGGAATCAGCCCGTTCAACCCTTGCGTTTGCTCTGATCGCCACGCTCGTGCGCCAGCGCATGGCCAAATGCCGCCTCGCTCGACAACCCGCCAGCACCTGCCGGAGTGGCTTCGTGCACATCGTTGTCGCCTGGGTTGGGATGGGTGATTTCCGCCCCCGGCCAGCTGGGTCCCTGACGTACCCGTTCCTGCTTGGCTTCGAGCAGAGCCTGGATATGCGCAACCGCCTCTTCCGGGCTGATGTGCTTGATCGGCGCTTCCACCACGGCACGCTTGCGCGCGGCCACCTTGCCGGTGGCGACCGGCTTTGCTGCCGGCTTGCGGCTGGGCGACGGTTTCGCCGCCGGCTTGCCCATGGTCCTGGCGGCGGCAACCTTCGGCACGGATTTTTTCGCTACTGGCTTGGCAGCAGCCTTGCCAGCGAGCTTGTTGACGGGCTTTTTGCTGACCGGACGCCTGGCTACGGCTTTCTTCGCGGTGGCTTTGCTGGTTGCCGGTTTCTTCGCCAGCGCTTTCTTCGGCAGGACTTTCTTTACCGCCGACTTCTTGACGACAGCCTTCTTGGCGACAACTTTCTTCGCTGCGGGTTTCCTTGCAGCCGGTTTCTTCGCTGCCGGCTTCTTCAATGTCGATTTCTTGACGACGGCTTTTTTCGCTGCGCTCTTGCGTGGTGCCACTTTCTTGGCCGTGCTTCGTGCGGACGTTTTCTTGGCGGCAGTCTTCTTGGCGGGTGCTTTCTTTGCCGCGGACTTCTTCGCAGCCGACTTGCGGGTCATAGCCATGCGTTCGTTCTCCTGCGGTGATCGATGGAACCGAAGCCAGTATGCACGCCTCGATGCCGTAGATCACCACTGCATCTGTGATGTGACCGTCATGAGCCGGCTGAAGGGTTCACGTCGAGGGTCGACAATCCGATCATCGGAAGCTCGGCTGCAACAGTGAATCGAAGAAGTACGGCAGCACCCGCGGATCCACCAGCAGGGTGAAGGCAACGCCATACGCCGCGCCCCACAGATGTGCGCTGTGGTTGATGTTGCCCTGCCCTCGTCGGTCCATGTAGATCGAGTAGCCGGTGTAAAGCACCGCGTAGATGATCGCCGGAATGGGCACGGCAAAGAACACATTGATGGTCGCCCATGGCGCCAGCAGAATGAACGAGAACAACACCGCAGATACCGCGCCGGAGGCACCGAGGCTGCGGTAATTCGGGTTGTGGCGGTTCTTCAGATACGTCGGCAGGATCGATACCACCAGGCCGCCGATGTAGAACAGCGCGAAGCCGAAACTGCCCAGACGCGCCGCAAAGAATCCCTCCATGGTCCGCCCGAAGAAGAACAGCGTGAGCATGTTGAACAGCAGGTGGCCGAAATCCGCGTGCACCAGTCCGTAGGTCACCAGCCGGTGGTATTCACGCTGCCGGGTGATGGCCGGTGGCCACAGGATCAGGTCATTCATCAACCGGCCGTTTTTGAGCGCCATGAACGAGACAATGCAGGTGATGGCAATGATGACCAGGTTGATCGACATGAACGGTTCCGCGCGGGTGAAGAAAGCTTGGCATCTTGGCGTCCCGATCCCGGCTTGTCGACTGCGTTGATGAAGTCGCCGATCGACGCCCTTCGAGATATGGTCACTGCCGGAATCGTCGCCACACGACTATCATCCGGCGTCTTGTGTGGCCGCGGGCCGCCTTACGGACATCATGACCTTGCTTCGCTACCTGCATCTGGACGTCTTTTCCGCCACTCTCGGCGGTGGCAACCATCTTGGCGTGGTGATCGGCGCGGATGACTGGAGTACCGATCAGATGCAGCGCTTCGCGCGCTGGACGGCGCTGGTCGAAACCACGTTCCTGCTGCCATCGACGGATGCGAAAGCCAGCTACCGCGTGCGCATCTTCACCCCGCACAAGGAAATTCCGTTCGCCGGCCACCCCAGCATCGGCAGCGCGCATGCGGCACTGGAGTGCGGCCTGGCTGAACCACGCGACGGCCTGCTGTGGCAGGAATGCAGTGCCGGCGTGCTGCCGATCCGCGTGGTAGGCAGCGGCGCCACGCGCGACCTTTTGCTGAAGTCACCCGGCGAGCGCGTACTGGGCACCGGCCGCGAGGCGCATGCCCTGTTGCCAGCGGCACTCGCCGGCAGCCGCCTTGGCCAGCTGCCGCCGGCATTGATCGATGGTGGCCGCCGCTGGTGGCTGGCCGAGCTCGCCGATGAAGCCGGCCTGCGCGGATGGCAGCCGGATCACGCGGCGATCGGCGCGCTGGCACAGGCCAGCGACAGCATGGGTCTGTGCGCGTTCGCGCGCGCCGACGGCAGCGATGATCAACTGGTGGTTCGTGCGTTCCCGGCCGGGGTCGGCATCGTCGAGGACCCCGCCTCCGGCGCCGCCAACGGCCTGATCGCCGCATATATCGCCCACGCCGAACCCGACGGCGAACTGGCCCGCGGCTACCAGGTCAGCCAGGGCCGCGAGATCGGTCACGATGCCCGGCTGATCGTGCATATCGACGGCGCATCGATCTGGGTCGGTGGGCGCAGCCGCATCGTGATCGACGGCACGCTGGACTGGGCGCCGCACGCAGCCTGAGTGCGGGCGTGCTGACGACGCGGATCTACTCGCGCTCGTCCAGATGCGCGCGACGCGCGGCCACCAAAGACAGCGCCGACCAGTCCAGGTCCTCGTCACCCGCAGCCATCGCTTCGAGCAGGCTGTCGCGCAGCACTCCGGCAAACGGCAGCGGCACCCGCGCGGATTCGGCCGCCGACTGCGCCAGCCCCACATCCTTGAAGCCCAGCGGCAGCGGGAAGCCGGCCGGCTTGAAGCGCTGCTCGGCAATCAGCTTGCCGTAGCCCTGGTAGGCCGGCGCGGCGAACAGGGTATTCGTCATCACCTCGAGAAAATCCGCCGCACTGACGCCGTAGGCGCGGGTCAATGCGGTGGCTTCGGCCATGCTCTCGATCGCCGCAGCGAGCATGAAATTGCCGGCGATCTTCGCCACGTTGGCGCGCTCCGGCGCATCGCCCAGCGGCCACAGCTTGCTGCTCATCGCCTCCAGCAGCGTGCGCACACGCTCGATCGCAGCAGGCTTGCCGGCCACCAACATGTTCAACTTCGCGGCGGCGGCCATGTCTGGACGTCCGAACACCGGCGCGGCGACATACTCCAGTCCGCGCTTCTGGTGTTCATCGGCCAGTTCCTTCGCCAGCGCGACCGAGATCGTCGCGTGGTTCACGTGCACGGTGCCAGGATCCATCGCATCCAGCAAACCGCCATCGAGGAATACCTCGCGCACCGCCTGATCGTTCGCCAGCATGCTGCACAGCACCTCGCCCTGCGCGGCCCGATCGGCCGTGCGCGCCACCCTGGCACCGAGCGAGGCCAAGGGTTCGGTGGCCGCTTCGGAGCGATTCCACACGGTCAGCGTGTGACCGGCGGCAAGCAGGTTGCTGGCCATCGCGCTGCCCATCGCGCCGAGGCCGATAAATCCGACTTTCATGCAGGTTTCCTCATCATCAGATTGGCGCGCAGTGAAACATGCGGCGTGTTCATGATGTGCGAAGCCGACCGAGCGAAAATGCTAGGCGACCTCGCCTGCGGCTTGTCCCGATGCCCACGCCCACTGGAAGTTGTAGCCGCCGAGCCAGCCGGTGACGTCGACCACTTCGCCGATGAAGAACAGGCCCGGCACCAGTTTCGATTGCATCGTGCTGGAGGACAGGCCGTCGGTATCCACGCCGCCCAGGGTGACTTCGGCGGTGCGATAGCCCTCGGTGCCGCTGGCGGTGATCGGCCATGCGTTGAGCTGCTCGCCGATCTGCGCCAGTTCAGTTTCGTGGTACTGGCGCATCGGCCGGCTTTGGAACCACTGCTCGCACAGCCGCTGCGCCAGCCGTTTCGGCAGCATGTCACCGAGCACGGTTTTCAGTTCCGCCAGTGGCCGCGCCGCGCGCTGTTCAATCAGCCATGCGCCGACATCCTGATCCGGCAACAGGTCGATGCGCAGATCGTCGCCGGGTTTCCAGTACGAGGAAATCTGCAGGATCGCCGGGCCGCTGATACCGCGATGGGTGAACAGCAGGCCCGCGCGGAAGCTTTGCTTGCCCACGCTCGTTTCCACCACAGGAAGTGCTACGCCGGCCAGGTCCTGGTAATGCTCCTGATGCTTGCCGCTCAGGGTCAGCGGCACCAGCCCGGCGCGCGTGGGCAGCACGGCATGGCCGAACTGGCGCGCCAGTTCGTAGCCGAAACCGCTGGCGCCCATGCTGGGAATCGACAGGCCGCCGCTGGCCACCACCAGCGATTCGGCATGCACGTCACCGCGCGCGGTGAGCACGCTGAAACCTTCCGGCGCCTTGCGCACCCGCTGCACGCCGCAGTTCGCCTCCACCGTGACGCCGGCCGCGACACATTCGTCCAGCAGCATGCGCACGATCTGCTTGGACGAGTCGTCGCAGAACAGCTGACCGAGTTCCTTCTCGTGGTAGGCGATCCGATGTTTCTCGACCAGCGCGATGAAATCGGCCGGCGTGTAACGCGCCAGCGCGGACTTGGCGAAATGCGGATTGGCCGAGAGGTAATTCGCCGGCGTCGCACCGGTATTGGTGAAATTGCAGCGCCCACCACCCGACATCAGGATCTTCTTGCCGACCTTGTTGGCGTGATCGACCACCAGCACGCGGCGGCCGCGCTGGCCGGCGGCGATCGCGCACATCAGCCCGGCAGCGCCGGCGCCGATGATCAGCACATCCACTTTCATTCCGCCATCGCCTTCACCGGTTTGTGTTGCAGCGGCGCATTATCCACCAGCCGTGTGGTGTGGCATCGCTTACACTGGCTCACCGTTCTCCACGAGCCGCCGCCATGCCTTCCTTTGACGTGATCTCCGAAGTCGACAAGCACGAGCTGACCAACGCGGTCGACCAGGCCAACCGCGAGCTGTCCACCCGCTTCGACTTCAAGGGTCAGGACGCGTCATACGCGCTGGACGAATTCGTCATCACCCAGAGTGCGCCGAGCGAGTTCCAGTTGCAGCAGATGCTGGACATCCTGCGTGGCCGGCTGGTGGCACGGAAGATCGACATCCGCGCGCTCGATGCCGGCGAACCGGAAACCAACCTGGGCGGCTCGCGACAGAAGATCACCGTCAAGCAGGGCATCGAGCAGCCGGTCGCGAAAAAGCTGGTCGCCGCGCTGAAGGCCGCCAAGCTCAAGGTCGAGGCGCAGATCAACGGCGACAAGCTGCGCGTCACCGGCAAGAAGCGCGACGACCTGCAGGATGCGATGGCGGTGCTGCGCAAGGCGGATGTCGAGCTACCGTTGCAGTTCGACAACTTCCGCGACTGACGGAATCCTGTGGGAGCGACTTCAGTCGCGATGTTCTTGCTCTGATCTCGGCAAACCTGCAGAGCATCGCGACTGAAGTCGCTCCCACAAAAAAGCCAAAAGCCCGGGATCAGGCTTTCGACAGCAGCCGGCCGCCCATCGCGGCGTTGACTGCAACGACCACAACCACTGCCAAAGCATGCGTCAGCAGGTCAGTGGCGGCCGCGTCGAACGAGTGGCAGATCTCCAGCAGGCTGGCCGAAGCCGCCGCGCTGGCAAGTCCGATCAGCACCGCGGTAAGCACCGGCCGCAACGGACAGGCGCGACGCAACAGCACGATCAGCAACGCGGACAGCGGGATCGAGAAGCTGATGATGAAGACCAGGCAATCGGCGGACTGATGCATGCTGGCAACCTGGGTGCCCGGTGCGACCCATTCGCGCAGGCAGCCCAGACCGCTGGCACCGATCCACAGCAAGGCGCCCGGCAGCGGCAGCCACGCCCAGGCCGCACGCCGCCCGGGCACGCCCAGCGCAAATGCCGCCCTCGCCGCGGTGATCGCGGTGATCACCGCGCCCAGGCCGGCCCAGCCGAGATCCGGCGTCCCGGCCCAGCGCCGCAGCATCGGGTCCGCGCCGTAATGCATCAGCAGCAAGACCGCGATCGCCGCCACCGCCAGCAGCCAGCCAGCGGTGCGCAGCCATGGCGGCAGCAGACGCCGCACCGGCACCAGGTCGGTGCCAAGACGGTCGATCAGTGCCTCATGGAGTCGCGGGTCGGACATGATCTCAGGGTTCTCCATGGAAACGTTCGCGCAGTGCCTTCAGCGCGCGGTGCAGGTTCACTTTCAGCGCACCGGTATTGCGCCCGGTCAGTTCAGCGGCCTCGCTCAGCGAGCGCTCGCGCAGACCCAGATGTTCCACCGCTTCGCGCTGGCCCGGCGGCAATTCGGCGATCGCCTCGCGCAGGCGTTGCGCGCGTTGCGCGCTTTCGGTGGCGGCGCTGGCATCGTCGATGTCGGGGTGGCGGTCGAGCGCGAATTCGTCGTGCAGCTCGCGACTGTCGCGGCGACCGCGGCTGCGCAGCGCGTCGATCGCGCGGCGGTTGGCGATCGCGGTGAGCCACGCATCGTACGAACGCGCCGGATCGTAGGTGTGGCGCACGCGATGGACGGTGATCAGGGTTTCCTGCACCACGTCGTCAACGTGATCCTGCGCCACGCCCCGCCGCCGCGCGGCTGCACGGATCAGTGCCACCGAGTCGGCCAGCAGTTTCTCGTAGGCGCGCCGATCGCCCGCCTGAGCGGCAGCCATCCACGCTGCCCGACGCTGGTCGGGTGTTTCGCTGGCACTGATGGTGACGGGTTCGACTGGCACGATCCGGACGCGACTCATCCCACGGGAAAGTCCACTATCTAGACCCATGAAGCCGGTGGCGGTCAAGGTTTGCGACATGCGCGATCCACAGCGGGGCACCTGTCAGGTCTTTCGCCGCATCCCCCGCCAACGTTACTCACGTACAAACAAGTAACCGCCGTCCGCCTGGCGGCGAATAAGCAGACAACCTCCCACGGATGCCGCTCCCATGCTCGTGTTGATGCTCGCCTACCTCGGCGGTGTACTGACCATCCTCAGCCCCTGCATCCTGCCGGTGCTGCCGTTTGTGTTTGCCCGCTCGGACAAGCCGTTCATGCGCAATGGCCTGCCGATGCTGCTGGGCATGGCGATCACGTTTGCGGCAGTGGCCACGCTGGCCGCGCTGGGCGGCGGGTGGGCGGTGCATGCGAACCAGTACGGGCGCATCGTGGCGCTGGTGGTGCTGGCCTTCCTCGGCCTGACCCTGCTGTCGACGCACCTGGCGGAATGGATCACCCGTCCGTTCGTGGCGCTGGGCAACCGGCTGTCGCAGCGCTCGGCCGGCGATGGCGATTCGATCTGGGGTGCGGCCGGTCTCGGCGTGGCCACCGGCCTGCTGTGGGCGCCGTGCGCGGGTCCGATCCTCGGTCTGCTGCTTACCGGCGCGGCGCTGAACGGCGCCAGCGTGCAGACCACCTTGCTGTTGCTCACCTATGCCGGTGGCGCGGCGACCTCGCTGGGTCTGGCGTTGCTGATCGGCGGCAAGCTGTTCGCGTTGATGAAGCGCTCGCTTGGCGCCGGCGAATGGGTGCGTCGCGTACTCGGCGTACTGGTACTGTGCGGTGTCGCCGCGATCGCACTGGGGCTGGATACCGGCCTGCTCACCCGCATGTCATTGGCCAGCACCGGTGGCATCGAACAGAAGCTGATCAATGCCGTGCGTCCGGCGCCGGCAGCCGAGCCGGTGCTGAAAGCCGGCGATCCGCTGCCGGTGGAAGGTCAGATGCCGTCGCTGGCCGGTGCCACGCAATGGCTCAACAGCCCGCCGCTGACCAGTGAATCGCTGCGTGGCAAGGTGGTGCTGGTCGACTTCTGGACCTACTCCTGCATCAACTGCATCCGCTCGCTGCCGTATGTGCGCGGCTGGGCGGACAAGTACAAGGACCACGGCCTGGTGGTGATCGGCGTGCACGCACCGGAGTTCGCGTTCGAGAAGGATCCGGCCAACGTCGCCAGGGCAGTCAAGGATCTGCGCGTGGACTATCCGGTCGCGCTGGATAACAGCTACGCGATCTGGCAGGGCTTCAACAACCAGTACTGGCCGGCGCATTACTTCATCGACGCGCAAGGGCAGATCCGCCATCACCATTTCGGCGAAGGCGGCTACCGGGAAAGCGAGGACGTGATCCGTCAGCTGCTGACCGCCGCCGGCCAGAAGAATCTCCCGGCCGGCTATGTGAGCGACAACCACCAGGGCGTCGAAGCTGCCGCTTCCAGCGATCCCACCGTGTCACCGGAAACCTATGTAGGCTATGCGCGTGCACTGAACTTCGCCAGCGGCAAGGTGGCGCATGACGACGCCTGGGACTATCACGCCCCAGCCACTCTCGCCACCAACCAGTGGGCGCTCGATGGTCGCTGGAACGTGCATGGCGAAAATGCGCAGCTGGAAAACAGCGGCGGCCGCATCGTCTATCGCTTCCGCGGCCGCGACCTGCACCTGGTGCTCGGCCCCGCCGGCGAAGGCAAGCCGGTGCGCTTCCGCGTCACCATCGACGGCAAGCCACCCGGTGCCGATCACGGCATGGATACCGACGCCGGTGGCAACGGCACCGTCACCGCGCAACGTCTATACCAGCTGGTGCGTCAGGCCGGCGGCAGCGGCGAGCGCCTGTTCGAGATCGAGTTCCTCGACCCGGGTGTGCAGGCTTACGCCTTCACCTTCGGCTGATCCGGCGTTGTTCCAACCCAGCATGTTTCTCCACGGAGGCTCCCATGTCACGCATCGATGAAACCCTCGCGATGGATCGTCGCCGCTTCATGCGCACAGCCATCGCTGGCGGCGCGCTGCTGGCGGTCGGCGGCAGCCTGATCATTCCGCGCCTGTTCGCCGCCGGGGCAGCCGCCAGCAACCTGCCGGTGGGCAAGCCGGGCAATGTCCTGCTGGAAATCTTC
The DNA here is from genome assembly GCA_036724165.1 of Rhodanobacter sp. GTDB lineage: Bacteria > Pseudomonadota > Gammaproteobacteria > Xanthomonadales > Rhodanobacteraceae > Rhodanobacter. The sequence goes on along the minus strand of DAIMGD010000002.1, from coordinate 5,746 downwards.
GGCGACGACGGACGCGACCTGGGCGCGCGCCAGATACCCAAGCTGGTATTGAGCGATGCGCAATGGAAGCAGCGCCTGTCGCCGGCATCCTTCGAGGTGATGCGCCGCGATGGCACCGAGCTTGCTTTCAGCGGCCCGCACGAAAAGCCCGGCGTCGGCCTGTTCCGCTGCGCGGGTTGCGCCACGGCACTGTACGACGCGGCGACCGAGTTCGATTCCGGCACCGGCTGGCCGAGTTTCTGGCAGCCGATCGCCAAGACCAATGTGCTGCGCAATCGCGACAGCAGCTTCGGCATGGATCGCACCGCGATCAACTGCGCCTGCTGCGACAGTCATCTTGGCCACGTCTTCGACGACGGCCCGCAGCCGACCGGGTTGCGTTATTGCATGAACTCGGTGGCATTGCGCTTCGTCCCGCGCAAAGCCGGCTGAGCAAAGCCAGCGCTAAGGAAACACAAACGTCGTCATCACGCTGGCGCGCGCATAAAGCAGGAGCCGCTTGCCGTGGCATCGAGGCAAGAAGTTCCGATCCGTCCGCCCGCTGGAGAGTGATTGCATGAAACGTCTGGTCTTGTCCGCTCTTGCACTGTCCCTGGCCCTCCCCTTGCTCGCACATGCGGCCGATGGCTATGTCACCGGCAACGTCACCATGCGCGCCGGTCCCGACCCCAGCTATCCGCTGATCGACGAGATTCCGGCAGGCACCGAAGTCGACGTGCAAGGCTGCACCGAAGGCTGGGAGTGGTGCGATGTCATTTCCTACAACAACCGCGGCTGGGTTGCGGGCAACTACATCCAGTACGACTACGACAATCAGCGGGTTCTGCTGCCTTCCTACGGCGCGGAGATCGGCATACCCATCGTCAGCTTCGTGATTGGCGATTACTGGAATCACTACTATCGTGACCGGCCGTTCTACAACCAGCGCGAGCGCTGGTACCGTCGTCCCATCATGCGCCGCCCGCCGCCACCGCCGTTCCGGCGTCCGTATGCCGGCGCGCACGGGCACGATGACGGCGGTCATCCGCCATCCGGCAGCCACCGCGGACCTGGCTATCCGGGCTACCCGCAACCGCCAGGGCACCTTGGACCGGTCGGACCCGGGCATGCCTTGCGCCCGGTTCAAGATCGCCAGCCGACGCAGCAGCGTGACTTCCATCCGGCGAATCGCCCACCGATGTCCGGGCGGCCAGCAGGCCGTTTCGTACCGAATGGCCCGGAGCAAATCCTGCGCCCGGTGCAGGGCAATCGGCCGCCACCACAGCAGCGTGGCGGCAACCCGGGCGGGCGTCCGGGCAATCGGCCGCAAGCCCCGGCCCATGCTCAGCCCGGCAATGCCAGGCCAAGGCCGCCTGAAAAGAAAAACGAGCATGACAACAACGGCGGCCATTGAGCGCTGAGGTGCAACAACAGCCGGACGGATGATCTGAAGTCAGACCCCGTCCGGCTGCCGGTTCGTCCGCGTCGCAGGCGCGCGTGGCCACCCTTCCCGTAAACAGTTCGACTGGTCAATACTCCGGCATCGCATCTGACCGGCGCATTGCCCATGGCTGACCTGTTTTCTCCCGACGTGCTTGCCGCGCAACCGCTCGATCATGCGCTGGCACTTTCCGCACGCTTCTACACCGACCCGCGCACGCCTCAGCTCGACGCGGCGGCAGTGTTCGCAAAGAGCTGGCAACTGGTCTGCCATCAGTCGCAGCTGAGTGGCGTGGGCGATCATGTGGTTACCGAGATTGCCGGATTGCCGCTGCTGATCGTACGCAGCGACGAGGCGACGATCCGCGCGTTCCACAATGTGTGCCGGCATCGCGCCGGACCGATCGCCAGCTGCGACGGTCGCGGCGCCACCGGGTTGCGCTGCCGCTATCACGGCTGGACTTACGGACTGGACGGCGTGCTGCGTGGCGCGCCGGAGATGGGCCGCACGCCGGACTTCGATCCTTCCACAATCCGCCTGCCGGAAGTGCGCGTGCGGGTCTGGCAGGGACTGGTGTTCGTGGCCACCGGCGAGGCGCCGCCGTTCGAGGACTTCGTCGCCGGCATCGACGCACGGCTGGGTCCGGCGCGTTCGCTGGCCGGCTACGAATTCCATCATCGCGCGAGCTGGGAAGTGGCGTGCAACTGGAAGGTCTACGTGGACAACTACCTGGAGGGATACCACGTACCGCACATCCACCCCGGCCTCAACAGCGTGCTCGATTACCGCAGCTACATCACCGAGACGGCGGCGTGGTACTCGTTCCAGTTCAGTCCGCTGGAGAGCGGTGACGATCTGTATGGCAGCGGTGAGGCGCTGTACTACTTCCTGTATCCGAACGCGATGCTCAACATCCTGCCCGGCCGGCTGCAGACCAATCGCGTGCTGCCGCTGGGCGTGGATCGCTGCCGAGTGGAATTCGATTTCTACTACGCACCGGCTGCCAACCCCGAAGCCCTGGCGCGTCGCGCCCGCGATATCGCCTTCAGCGACGAGGTGCAGGACGAAGACGTGACGATCTGCCAGGACGTGCAGCGTGGGCTCGCTTCCGGTTCGTATGAAGCCGGCCGGCTGAATCCACTGCGCGAGAATGCGGTCCATCACTTCCATGAGTTGCTGCGCCGCGCGTATCGCGAGTCCAGCGGAAACGCGCACGCGCACGAGCCCGCATGAGCGCCGACGCGCGGCCACTCGGGCTGTGGATGCTGATTGCGCTGGTGGTCGGCAACATGATCGGCTCCGGAGTGTTCCTGCTGCCGGCGGCGCTGGCGCCCTACGGCGCGGCCAGCGTGCTGGGCTGGGGTCTGACCCTCGGCGGTGCGCTGCTGCTGGCCCTGGTCTATGCATGGCTGGCGCAGGCGGTGCGCAATCATGGCGGCGTCTACGGTTATGCGCGAAGGGCGTTCGGCGACGGTGCCGGTTTCGTGGCGGCGTGGAGTTACTGGGTCAGCGTATGGACGGCCAATGCGGCGATCGCGGTGGCCTTCGCCGGCAGCCTCGGCGCGGTATGGCCGGCAGCAACGGCGACGCCACTGCGCGGTGCGGCCTGCGCGCTGGGCGCCCTGTGGTTCTGCACCATGGTGAATCTGGCCGGCGTGCGCGAGGCCGCGCGCATGCAGTTCGTCACCACCCTGCTCAAGCTGGTGCCGCTGGTGGTGTTCGGCGTGTTCGGCGTGGGCTGGATCCATGCCGGCGCGTACCGGCCGTTCAATCCCAGCGGGCAGCCGTTGTTCCATGTCACCACCGCGGTGGCCGCGCTGACGCTGTGGGCGCTGCTCGGACTGGAATCGGCGACGGTGCCGACTGGCGTGGTGCACGACCCCGAACGCACGGTGCCGCGTGCCACGGTGATCGGCATGCTGATCGCCGGCCTCACCACCATGCTCGCCTGCACCGTGGTGATCGGGCTGCTGCCGATCGACGTGTTGCGCAACTCGGCGGCGCCGATGGCCGAGGCCGCCAGCCGGCTGTGGGGGCCGGCCGCGGGCATCGGCATCGGCGTGGTCGCCACGATCTCCTGCTTCGGCGCACTCAACGGCTGGGTACTGCTGCAGGCGCAGACACCGTTGGCCGCCGCGCAGGACAGCGTATTCCCGAGATCCTTCGCGCGACGGGATCGCCACGGTACGCCGCGCTTCGGGCTGCTGCTCAGCAGCTGCCTTGCCAGCGCGCTGATCGTCGCCAACTACAGTCGCAGCCTGGTCGCCCTGTTCACGTTCTCGATCCTGCTGTCCACCGCCACCTGCCTGCTGCCGTACCTGATCAGTGTGCTGGCATGGTGGCGCATCGATGCCGGTGCGGCATTCGTGCGCAAGCTGGTGGCTGCCGGCGCGCTGGTCTACAGCGCATGGGCATTGTTCGGCACCGGCATGGAATCACTGCTCTGGGGTGGACTGCTGGTGCTGGGCGGACTGCCGATCTTCCTATGGCAACGGTGGCAACACCCGCGGCCACCCCTGCATCGCGTGGCGAGGTAACCGGGGCACAGCACGCTGCGCTTGCCACCGCTGCCGCTGCCATGTTCCGAGCGGCAGAAGTCAGCCGCCGCCCGGCCACCAGCCATGCCCTGATAGCGCGTATCGATCGGCGGCACGCTCGAACGGATTGCGCGCGCTGACGCCGCCGCACGCCAGGTAGACCGGCAGGAACAACGGACCCAGCAGCATGTACTGATACACATGCGCGCGTTCGTGATCGGCCAGGGAAACCGTCGGCTCGACGGCATCCCCGGCACGGTGCGCGTAAGTGAAGCAGGGTGTGTGCAGCCGATCGCCGGTGTGCACGATCACGTTGCCCAGGGTCAGCGCGCCACCCCGACCCCACGGCCAGCGACGCACCACCAGCGCCAGCTCCCGCCGCTGCCAGCGCATGCGCGCGCCGAACATGAGGCCGATGCTGCCCACCAGCAAACCGAGCACACTGTTCGGCAACGTCCACAGCATGCCGAGCGCGAGCGCGCCGCGCGACAGCCCATGCGGACCCGATTCACGGCGGCGTTGCTGCATGCTCATTCGGTCGACTTGGGTTTGTGGATCGCCGGCGCCATGTTGTCGGCCATGGCGCATGCGCCTCATCAAGTTTGCCGGAGTCTGCCATGAATTCACCACTGGCCATCCCCTGCCCGCGCTGCGGCACGCTGAACCGCGTGCCGGCCGAACGTATCGGCGAACAGGCGAACTGCGGCCGCTGCAGGCAGGCGTTGTTCGACGGGCATCCGGCGGAACTGACTGCCGCGAACTTCGACGCGATTACCGGTCGCGGCGACCTGCCGGTGCTGGTGGATTTCTGGGCGCCATGGTGCGGCCCGTGCGTCGGCTTTGCGCCGGTGTTCGTACAGGTGGCGCGGCAGTTCGAGCCGCACCTGCGACTGGCCAAGCTCGACACCGAGGCGCAACCGCAACTGGCGCAGCGCTTCAACATTCGCAGCATCCCCACGCTGATCCTGTTCCGCCAGGGACGCGAGGTCGCGCGACAGTCCGGTGCACTGAATGCGGCGCAGCTGCAGCAGTTCATCGAAAAGGCGCTGGCAAGCGCCTGATCCGCGTTTCAGCAATGGATAGAGCGGCCGGTACCCGTGTCCGCGACGCCGAAGCCCGGATAGCCGCGATGCACAATGCATCGTGATGCCCATGACGGCGCCGCCCCGGGCATGCCACGGCGCCAGCATGCAACTACCGGCGTAAAAACTTTTGCCCTGCCACCCATGCCTTTATGCACGCTCCCGACGTGACGCGGCCGGTTAGGCTGGCCCTTTTCACCAGCGAGGAACGATCCGTGCGCAAGTCCCTGCAAACTGTCCTGCTGGCGGCCCTGCTGCTGGCCGTGGCGAACACATCGGCCCTTGCGGCCGATGCACCCAAGAAGCCGGCCACCGAGGATGTCGCCAACAGCCATGGCTTCCACCTGCCGCCGTTTCCGGCTGATGCGCATACGACGCAAACCAGCACGGCGGATGGCAAGACGCTGAAGTACACCGTCACCGTGGGTTCGCTGCCGGTGCGTGACGAGAAGGGCGACATCACCGGCGAAGTGGTCTTCACCGCCTACACCATGGCCGGCAAGGATCGGCCGGTGACGTTCGCGCTGAACGGCGGGCCGGGCGCCTCGTCGGTGTATCTGAATTTCGGTGCGATCGGGCCGAAGAAGGTGAACTTCGGCGTCGAAGGCGACAACCCGTCCGATCCGGCGATGTTGCACGACAATCCCGGCACCTGGCTGGGCTTCACCGACTTGGTGTTCATCGATCCGGTCGGCACCGGCTACAGC
>DAIMGD010000001.1:31790-33634 GCA_036724165.1 Rhodanobacter sp. | reverse complement strand
ATGCGCGCTTCATTGCCGATGTTGTTGGTCACCGGGCCAAGCATGCCGAGTTTTTCCGAGCGGCGCAGATGCCACACCAGGGTGGCAATCCAGCCCGGCGTGACATAGGTATCGTTGTTGAGCATGACCAGATAGTCGCCGGTGGCCAGCGCGAGCCCCTGATTGTTGGCCGCGGCGAAACCGCGATTGTCCGCGTTCAGGATGATATGCCGGTCACGGCCCGCGACAACCCACTCCTGCAACCATGCCGGCGTGTCGTCGGCCGACGCATTGTCGACCACGATCACTTCAAGGTTGGCGTAATCGCTGTACTGCTCGAGACTGTGCAGGCAGGCCTTGGTGAGGTCCAGATTGTTGTAGGTCACCACCACCACGCTGACACGCGGTTCGGGCAGCGCATCGATGCCCTGGACCAGATCCTGCACCCGATGCGCCCAGGTCTGTTCGGCAGCGAATTGCTGGCGCGCCGCGACCAGTGCCGGATCGGGCCGCGCCGCCAGCGCTTCCGCCAGCGCTTCCAGAAACGAGTCGTGGTCATTTCCCATACGTACCAGGGCGCCGAATTGGCGGATCTCCGGCAGTTCGATCGCCACCACTTCCTTGCCCGCGCTGAGATACTCGTAGACCTTGACCGGATTGGTTGCCAGGGTCAGTGGAATGACCTGGAACGGCAGCAGGCACACGTCAAAGCCTTCGAGATAGTACGGCAGGCTGGCGTAAGACACTTCGCCGGTGAATTCGACATTGCCCAGTGCCTGCAGACGAGACTGCGCGCCACAGGTATCGGCTCCCACCAGCAGCACCAGACAGTCGCTGAAGCGCCGGGCGATTTTCTCCAGCAACTCCAGATCGAACCATTCGGCAATCGCGCCGTAGTAGCCGATCACCTTGCGCCCCTGCGCGTCCTTGAAGATGCGGTCAGGAACACTCGCGAAATGCTCGTACTGACAGGCGTTGCGGATCATCATCCGATGCGGGTTGTACTTGCCCGCCTCGGCATCCAGCCAGTCGGAGGTGACCACCAGCAGGTCGGCATCGCGCATGAGTTCGTGCTCGCGCTCAAGCACCTCGCTGGAGTTGTCGGCAAAGCCGCCATGATGATCCATGCAGTCGTAAACGATCCGCTGGCTGGGCAGTATCTGCGCGGTCTCCAGCCAGTACGGATGCTGCACCAGCGAGGCGCAGGCGCGGCTGCGCGTCCAGCCGAGCAGCATCCCGATGCCTGCACGCAACTGCTCAAGCGCCAGCGCATCCGGCGTGGCGTGATAGATGGCCGGGCTGCCCTGCACGTGCAGATGAATCTGGAACAGCCGTCCTTCGCTGTCCAGCGCTTCGACGCCGAAGCCCGGCTCGCGGCGATCGATGAAATTGTTCGAGATGTAGAACACCCGATGCCCCGCCGCCGCCAGTTCGCGGGCGAGATGCTGCGGACGCTGGATGCGAAAATGCCAGTCGATCACCGCCCACACGAAAAAGTCGCGCTGCGTACCCGAGGGCTGCGCAAGTTTTACCTCGATGGCGGGTGCGGCGGTACCTGTGCTGGAGCCGACATCCGCCTTCACTAGCACGCTTGCGTGTGGCGAACGCGCCTGGCCGACCGCAGCCGATGCAGCGGATGCAGCGGACACTGCGGGAATCCAGGCCGCTGGCGTCGGTTCCGCCGGCAGCCGCAGCAGCTTGCGCCGATCTTCCATGCTGAGGCCGCGATGCTGGATCACCCGGGTAACGAAGCGCAGCAGACGGGTCCAACGCCATGACCGGCTCGACTTGATCAGCGCCAGCTCGCTACGGGCCTGCTCCAGCACATGAATCCGCGCATCGCGCTTGACGATTTCGCCGCGGGT
>DAIMGD010000001.1:0-31690 GCA_036724165.1 Rhodanobacter sp. | reverse complement strand
GGGCCTGCTCCAGCACATGAATCCGCGCATCGCGCTTGACGATTTCGCCGCGGGTCTCGATCAACTGGCCCTGCAGGCTTTCAGCATGTTGCGTGACGGTGCGCATATCGTCCTGCATCGCGTTCGTCTGCTCCATCATCCGCGAAAGCTCGTCGCTCGCGTGCTGCAGCAGACGTGCGCGCTCATCAGCGGCCTGCTCGGCGAGGCGGGCCAGGTTGTCCTCCGCCAACTGCTTCAGCCGCGTGATTTCACTGTTGCCGTAGGCCACCAGTTCGTTGCGCGCGCGCAGGCTCTGCGCTGTTTCAGCCAGCTGTTGCTGCAGCGTTGCCGCCTCGACGTCGGCGGCACTGCGCTCGTGCGCCCAGGTCGCAGCCATCACGTCGGTCACGAGGTCGGCGGACGACACGATGCGGATATCGTAGATCTCGTTCCATGGAACCGGCATGTAGCCGGTGATCTCCGATGTGGCGCGATCGAGCACCGCCACCACCGCGCTGGTGAAGGTACCCACTTCGCCTGCCGCAAGATTTCGGCTGCGGCTGATGCCGACGTAGACATGCTCGCGGCCGACCGCAAGACCACGGGTATATCCGGGTAACGCCAGCTGCTGCACGAGCCGCAAATCGCGGTCGAAAACCAGCACGGTACGATCCTCGGAGCTGCACAGCCACAACTGTTCGTCGACCGTCACCAGCGAATGGGGCTGGGACAATCCCTCGATCAGGGTCTCGCCAGTCCGCACATCGATGACTCGCCCGGCGCACCGCGTCTGGCCCTTGTAGCCGCGATGGGTGGTGAAGGGCCCGAACATCGATGCCAGCAGGCGACCGTGATGGAGGGCAAGGCAGTTGACGTGCGAACTGTCCGGTTCCGCGCCAAAACTCCACACTTGCTGGACCCGGAAAGCCTGGTCCAGGCGCGCCACCTGATTGGTTTCGGTGAAGACCGCATAAATATCGCTGCCATCGACCAGCACGTCGTGCAGGTCGAGCGGCTGCGTGCCCAGGCCCACCGTATTCAACTGGCCCTGGCGGATTTCGCGAAGCCTCGGTTCACCGACCGTCTGCACGCACCACAACAGGCCATCGGCGGTGGTCGCCAGACCGGTCGCGTCCTCGCGCACCATCGGCATCAGCAGATGCCGATGCGCATACAGCAAACCGCCGCCATTGGGTGCGGATATGAACAGCGGATCGTGGATGTTCAGTGTGGTACGCAATGTGGGTTTCCTGCGGACGAACGATGGAGCGACGTGGCCAACGGAGGGCAAGGCTAGCCGCCACCGGCACCCGACATGGTTTCTACATCAAATTTCACTTGCAGATTGGCCACGCCCTGCGCCGCGCCGGTATCACCCAGTACGGCCAGCACCATCACGTCCGAACGCCGGTCGATGGCGATGGTGTCCTGCCCGAACTCGTCGAACTGCGAGATGCCGAACATCATCAGGTATTGCTTCGGGATCAGGTGCGCGTTGAATTTCCAGCGCAACACCACGACCTCGCCTTCCTCGTAGTGGAATGCTTCGCCGCTTTCCAGGAAAGTGTTGGTGCTGTACACCAGCTCGCCCTCGGGCGTGCGGATCTGCATGCCGAAGATGACCCGGCCGGTCGGCAGCTTGAATACGTACTTGACCAGGATCTCGGCGGCCTGGCCGGGAAACAGCATCGGCACCCCGGTCTGTCCGACCACGTGCAGGTCGGCCACCAGCGCCTTGCCGTTGCCGACCCGGATCTCGTCGCGGTTGTAACCGCTACGCTGCGAAAGCACGTCCGCCATGCCCGAGGAGAGCAAGGCCTTGACTGCTTCGCCGGCGGTCTCGCCCAGCACCTTGACCGCCGCCGGCTTGCCGCCGGCATCCGCGACATGCGCGCCGAAGATCAGCTTCAGGTAGTCGGAGATCGCGCCGCGCACGGGGCCGTCGTAGACCTTGCTGCCGCTGTTGACCACCACGCCACGGCTGCACATGCGTTCCACCGCATCGGTGGAATGGGTGACCAGCAGCAGCGTGCTGCCGCACTCCTGCAGCTCCTGGATGCGGCGATGGCATTTGCGCTGGAAATAGGCATCGCCCACCGCCAGCGCCTCGTCCACCACCAGCACATCGGGCTCGACCGCCACCGCCACCGCGAACGCCAGCCGCACGAACATGCCACTGGAGTAGGTTTTCACCGGCTGGTTGACGAAGTCGCCGATCTCGGCAAACGCCAGGATCGAATCAAGCTTCGCGTCGACCTGGGTACGCCCCATGCCCAGCAGCCCGGCTTTCAGGTAGACGTTTTCCAGCCCGGTGAATTCGGGGTTGAATCCCGCGCCAAGCTCAAGCAGGCCGGCGACCCGCGCATTGACTTCGATCTCGCCGGTGGTCGGCTCGATCAGTCCGCAGACGATCTGCAGCAAGGTGGATTTTCCGGAACCGTTCTTGCCGATGATGCCAATGGTCTCGCCCGGCCAGACTTCCAGATCGAAATCGCGCAGCGCCCAGAATTCCCTGGCGTAGCTCTTGCGACCCATCATCTGCAGCAGTCGGTGATGTGGCTGGGCATAGCTGAGGTAGCGCTTGCCGATCCCCTTCGCGCGGATCAGCGGCCCGGAATGCACGCGCTTGATGATCTCAGAGGACATCGATGAATCCTGCGCGGGTGCGTTGAAACCAGGCATAGGCCAGCCAGCAGGCGATCAGTGCGCCCGCCGTGTAGCCGGCGAGTCCCGGCCAGTCGGGCAAATGTCCCCACAGCAGCACATCGCGCGCCTGCACGATCAGGAACGTCAGCGGATTGAAGTGCATGACCGACTGCATCTGTGGCGACAGATTTTCCATCGGGAAGAACACCGGGGCGGTATACAGCAGTGCGATCACGATCAGGCTGGTCATCTGACCTACGTCGCGCACATAGACGCCAAGTGACGCCAGCAACCAACCGGCAGCCGTCGCAATCAGCATCAGCGGCAGGAATACCACCGGAAACAGCAGGAAAGTCCAGGCGACATGGCCGTTGAATATCAACGAAAACACCGCCAGGATCACCAGGCTTGCCAGTGCGTGATACATCGACGTCAACGTGGAAACCCAGGGCAGGATCTCGAGCGGAAAAATCACCTTGGTGACGTAATTTGCATTGTCCGTCACCAGCTGGCTGCCGCGCGTGATGCTTTCGCCGAATACCGCGTGCACAATCAGGCCGGCAAACAACGCGGTGGCGTACTGGCCCTTGCCCGTGTCCGCCGCGCCCCAGCGGGCATGGAATATCTCGGTGAAGAACAGCGTGTAGATGCCGAGCATGAACAACGGGCTCATGAACGACCAGGCCAGGCCGAGCAGCGAGCCCTTGTAGCGCCCGACGACGTCCTTGCGCGTCAGCTGCATGATCAGCTCCCGATGCTTCCAGGTGCTGCGCAACAGCGAGATGGGGGAGACCGAATGTTTGAACATCAAGGATGCCTGCGATCTGGCAAAAAACTGGAATGCGTGCTTACGTCGCACGTTGCCCGCGGCAGACTGCTCGACCGCATCAGGCCAGCGCCCGACTCAGTTCATCGCGCAAGTCAGCCAGATCCTCCACGCCCACCGACAGGCGGATCAGCCCGTCGCTGATGCCCAGCCGCTTGCGGTTGGCGGCCGGCACCGAGGCATGGGTCATGATCGCCGGATGCTCGATCAGGCTCTCGACGCCACCGAGCGACTCGGCCAGCGCAAACAGCTCGCAGCGTTCCAGCATGCGCGTGGCCTTTTTCAGGCCACCCTTCACTTCGATCGTGATGATGCCGCCGAAACCGTCCATCTGGCGTTTCGCCAGCGCGTGCTGCGGATGGCTCTTCAGGCCCGGATAGATCACCCGTTCCACCGCCGGGTGTTTTTCCAGCCACTTCGCCAGTTCCAGCGCGCTTTCGCAATGCGCCTTCATGCGCAGGTGCAGGGTCTTCAGGCCACGCATGGCGAGGAAGGAATCGAACGGGCCGGCCACCGCGCCGACCGAGTTCTGCAGGAAGCCCATCTGCTCGGCCAGGGCCTTGCTGCCGGCGACCACGATGCCGCCGACCATGTCCGAATGGCCATTGAGATACTTGGTCGCCGAATGCAGCACCAGATCCGCGCCGTACTCCAGCGGCCGCTGCAGCATCGGCGAGCAGAAGGTGTTGTCCACCACCAGGATCAGCCCATGCTTCTTGGCGAACGCCGCCACCTTGGCCAGATCGACCAGTTTCAGCATCGGATTGGTCGGCGTCTCGGCCCAGATCATCTTGGTGTTGGGCTTCAGCGCCACCTTCAGGGCGCCGCCGTCGTTCAAGTCGATGAAGCTGAAATCCAGTCCCGCCGAACGCCGCCGCACCTTCTCGAACAGCCGGTAGGTGCCGCCATACAGGTCGTCCATCGCGATGACGTGGCTGCCCGAATCGAGCAGGTCCAGCACCGTCGCCGCCGCGGCCAGACCCGAGGCGAACGCGAAGCCGGCCACGCCACTCTCCAGATCCGCCACGCAACGCTCATAGGCCATCCGCGTGGGGTTCTGCGTGCGCGAATACTCGTAGCCCTTGTGCTTGCCCGGACTCTGCTGCACATAGGTCGAGGTGGCGTAGATCGGCGTCATGATCGCGCCGGTGCTCGGATCGGGATGCTGGCCGGCATGGATGGCGCGGGTGCCCAGTCCGTGTGGCTGACTCTTGTTCGGCTTTTTCATGCGGTTAGGGTATCCAATGCTTGGGAAGGGCAAGCCACAAAGGGCTCTATCTTACTCGTTCGCCCTGAACCCGCCCAAATAGCAACTCGCCACTCATTCATCTTTTCGGGATGCGGGCGAGTGCCGAAATCGGGACGCCGAAGGGCGTGCCACGCCACCTGAGGTTTCCGAGACAGCCATACTGCGGCACCATGCAGCTTCTGGAGTTCCGGCCGTCTGGCCGGGCCCACAGCAGTTGATCGGAACAGCATGAAATTTCTTCTACACGCCCAAGTCGACCAGCGCAGCATCGGACAGCATCTCGGCGCACCCGAATACAGCTATTTCTTCCTGTTGCGTGCGTTTTCCGGGGTACTCGCGGAGCTGGGCGAAGTCATCCAGCTGGAGGACCCGGCGCAAGCCGACATCATCCATGCGCAATGTCTTGCATCGGGCGAGCGCTGCGTGCTGCTGTCATTCGCACCACCGCACAAGACGCCGCTTGGTATCACCTGCCCGACCGTGCCGGTATTTGCCTGGGAATACCCCGATATTCCGGAGCGCATCGAGGAAGAATGCTGGCGGCATGATCCACGGCATGACTGGCGTCATGTGCTCTCTCGTACCGGCCGTGCCATCACGCTGTCCAGCCACACCGTGGCAGCGGTACAGCGCAGCATGGGGGCAAGCTTTCCGATCGTGGCGATCGCCTCGCCGCTCAAGACCATTGCCCACCGGAACGAGCGGATCCAGGTGCCGCCAGCACCGGAGGGCGTGCTGCTCAGGGTGAATGCCAGTGTGGCGGATAGCGCATGCATGGGCCTCGACGTGAATGGTGTCATGTCTCTCGATGAAGAGGACGAGACTGCTTTTCATCCGTTTGATCTGGAGGATCTGCCGGAGCCCCCACGCTTGCAGACCACGGAGGCTCCGTCCGCCGCGGATATCCCGGCGTTCGAGTCGCTCGATGAAGAGACCGATGCGGACGGATCCGCGCCCCTGGTTGTTGGCTGGAATCTGCCTCCCGCCAGGCGCATCCGCACCCGCCTGCATGGAGTGGTCTATACCGCCGTGCTGGCCCCGGCGGCAGGGCGCAAGAACTGGGAAGATCTGATCACCGCGTTCTGCTGGACCTTCCGTGATACCGAGGAAGCCACGCTGCTCCTGAAGCTCACCGGGACCGACCTGGCTCAGCAGCATATCCGGCTGTTGATGATGTTGACCAAACTGTCGCCGGTCAAATGCCGGGTCATTGCCCTCAATGGCTATCTGTCCGACGAGGACTATGACGCCCTCGTGGCCGTCACCACCTATTACGTGAACACTTCGCTGTGCGAGGGCCTGTGTCTGCCGCTGGTCGAGTTTCTCAGCGAGGGCGTGCCAGCCATCGCTCCCGACAACACCGCCATGGCGGATTACATCCGCGACGACCTGGCCTTCGTGGTACCGAGTTATCCCGGCGTACCGACGGTATGGCCACACGGTGACAATGAGGTCAACCGCACCTCCTATCATCAGCTCGACTGGCAGGCGCTTACTGAAGCGTATCGCTGCAGTTTCGAGGTCGCGCGCCACGATCCGGCTCGATACCGGCAGATGTCACGCCGGGCTCGTGAGGCCATGCATGCCTATTGCGGCCCCGATATCGTGAGGTCGCGCCTGCATGCTTTTCTTTGCTCCGACCTGCCGATGCCAGACAGCTTGCCCGAGCAATCTGCGTGCGAGTCCGAACTGTCGGTGCAAGCATCGCCGGTCGCATCATGATCCTGCTCATTCACACCAGCACCGCGACGCGGCAGATCGCGCAACGACTGGGGCGCCCCGAATACAGTTACCGCTTTGTGGTGGAAGAGTTCCGGCCGCTGCTCGACGAACTGGGCATCGTGATCGAGGTAAGCGATCCGGAGCACGAGGTGGATGCGATCTACGAAAGCTGCCGTCGCCATGGCGAATCCTGCCTGTTCCTCTGCTTCATGCCACCTAACAAGGTACCGATCAGACTGGCTTGTCCGACCATCCCGGTATTTGCCTGGGAATACGAAGCGCTTCCTGGCGAGGCATTCGGCGGCAAACCGCGTAACGACTGGACCCGTGTGCTGGCGAAGCTCGGTGCCGCACTCACCCATTCCAGCTTCACTGTCGAGCGCACACGCGCCGCATTGGGCGCCGACTTTCCAGTGACCTGTGTGCCGGCCCCGCTATGGAATCGCATGCAGTCGTTGCGCGGGCCATCCGGTGAGCCGGTCACCCTGCCCATAGCCGGGCTGGTGATCGACAGTCGCCGAACCGACCTTTCCGCGTATCGCAAGAGCCTGATGATGGCTGCACAGCCCGATGCATTGCCGTTGCCGGAAAACCGGCATGAGTATCAGGGCGATCTTGCTCTGGACGGCGTGCTGTATACCGCCATCTTCAATCCCCATGATGCGCGCAAGAACTGGCTGGAGATGATCACCGGCTTCTGTGACGCGTTGCGCGACAAGGCGGATGCCACCTTGTTGATCAAGCTGACCCATTACAATCCCGCCGACATCATTCCCAATTTGCTGGAGGCTGTCTACAAGATGGGGCGGCTGTCCTGCCGTGTCGTGCTGGTGCACGCCTACCTGCAGAAGCCGGAGTACGACGCCCTCTTGCGTGCCACCACCTATGCCGTCAATACCTCGCATGGTGAGGGCCAGTGCCTGCCGCTGATGGAGTACATGTCAGCCGGCAAACCCGCCGTAGCCCCATGTCACACTTCCATGCTGGACTACATCAACCCTGATGGCGCCTTCGTCGTCGACTCCAGCGCCGAACCCGGTACCTGGCCACACGATCAACGCCAGGCCTTTCGTACCCTGCGCCAACGCATTCATTACCAGTCGCTGGTCGAGGCCTATCAACGCAGTTACCACGTGGCCCGATACGAACCGGAAGTCTATGCCGCGATGAGCAATGCCGCTGCCGCATCGCTGCAACGCTACTGCTCCGTCGAGGTGGTGCGACCCCGACTGCAACGTTTCATCCGAGATCGACTGACCAGCAAACCGTCCCTTGCGTCGGATCCCGTGCATGTCGATCCAGTCTGAGCACGCGCTGCCGGGCGCCGGGCGCAGCAACGATATCGAATGCCTGCGCGCGATCGCCGTCATCGGCGTGGCCTTCCATCACATGCAGGGCAATCTGTTCCATCCCGGCCTGCCATTGATGAGCCAGCTTCTGCAACATGCGGATTTCTGGTTTGGCGTGGACCTGTTCTTCGCCATCTCCGGCTTCGTCATCGCGCGCAGCCTGCTGCCGCAAATGGGCGCCTGCGGAAGAAGCTTGCGCGAACAGGTGGGCGTGATCGGAGCATTCTGGATCCGTCGCTTCTGGCGCCTGCTTCCCTCGGCGTGGCTGTGGCTTGGGCTGATCCTGCTGGCCGCCGTGGCATGTAATCGCAGCGGAGCCTTCGGCAGCGTCCATGCCAACCTGATGGCCACCCTGGCGGGCCTGTTCGACGTGGCCAATTTCCGCTTTGCCGATGCATTTTTCCGCTATGAATATGGCGCCAGCTTCGTGTACTGGAGCCTGTCCCTGGAGGAACAGTTCTACTTGTTGCTACCGTTGCTGGTGGCCTGCCTGCGTCGGCGTATCGACCTGCTGATGGTCGCGCTGTTCGTAATCCAGCTATGCCTTTTTCGCACCCCGCTGCTGATGTCGGTACGTACCGATGCCCTGGCGCTCGGGGTGTTGCTGGCAATAGCGGCGCCAGGAAAAATGTATGCGGCAATGAATCCACGTTTCCTGCTTCGCCTGCACTCGTTACGCAGCTTGCTTCCCTGCCTGCTGCTGGCAGTCCTTGCCGTGCTCGCTTCGGCAGATCTGCAAGGCTGGCGTTTTCGCATCAGTGCCATTGCAGTGTTCTCCGCGATGCTGGTCTGGCTCGCCTCGTACAACGAGAACTATCTGCTGCAGGCTGGCTGGTTCAAGCGTGGACTGGTGTGGGTCGGCGCCCGATCCTATGCAATCTATCTGATCCACGTGCCGGTCTATTTCCTGCTGCGCGAGCTATGTTTCCGCTACGGCAATACACTGTCCCCTTTGCCGGCATGGTTGCTGCTCCTGTTGTCGATCGGCCTGATCGCCTTGCTGGCCGACCTGAATTACCGCTACCTTGAACAACCACTGCGTCAGTACGGCAGGCACATCGCGGATGGATTCAGGCATCGCCGGATGCAAACCTCCGCCGCGGCAGTCCTTGACGCGCCGCTATCGGGAAGTTCGGTCGAACATCCGACATGACCTTGCCGACCACCGGTAACCAGCTAGCTGTTGTTCCCGCGCCAAGACGCGTGTCACTGAATTCACCCCACGGAAATTGATCATGTCGAATCTCACCAAGAAACTCCTCGGGTTGCTGCCTGACGCGAATACTGGTGAACCGGCCTCGATCGCCTCAGCTGGCGCGCCACAAGCGCACGGCTCTGCACCGGATGTCGTGGTCGATCTGTCCGGCGCCACCGGCGTCGGGCTGCATGATGCCGTTTTGAGCGGATGGTTTCAGAACGATTCCAACGAGGTGTTCCGCGGCATCCCGATCGGCCCGGACGACACGGTGGTCGATGTGGGTTGCGGCGACGGCGGCAACAGTTTGTTTTGCGCGCGGCGTGGCGCGCATGTCACTGCCATCGACATCGACCCGCAGGTCATCGCCGCGATCGAAGCCCAGCTGGCGGAAGTCATTCCGCATGCGCATGCCACCCATGTCAGCGATGCCAACCCGTTGCCACTGGCAGACGCCGTGGCCAGCCGGGTGATCTGCACCGAGGTGCTCGAACACGTCGACGATCCCGATCAGGTGCTCGCCGAGCTGTTTCGCATCGGCAAGCCCGGCGCACGCTACCTGCTGACTGTCCCGGATGCCCTGCAGGAAAACATGCAGAAACACGTGGCGCCACCCAGCTACTTCCAGAAGCCCAACCATGTCCGCATCATCGAACGGGAACAGTTTGCGCAGATGGTCGAGCGCGCTGGCCTGGTCATCGAAGAGCATACCCAGTACGGATTTTTCTGGTCGATCTGGTGGGCGCTGTTCTGGGCCTGCAAGGTGGATCTGGACAAGCCCAGCCACCCGGCGCTGGATCACTGGACCGAGGCATGGCGGGCCATCCTTGCGTTGCCGCAGGGAAACCGGCTGAAGCAGCAACTGGATCAGTTCATGCCGAAAAGCCAGATCATCGTCGCGCGCAAACCATGACTCAGACATGCATCTCCTGCGCGGAGCGGCGACGACATGAGCGCGTGACCGGAGTCGAACCCGCATGAGCCTCACTCTCACACGCGCCTTGTGGCGCTATCGCGGTTTCATCCTCGGCAGTGTCAGACGCGAATTCCAGGGCCGCTATCGCAACTCCCTGCTCGGGGCAACCTGGACCGTGCTGCAACCGCTGGCGATGATCACCGTCTATACCGTGGTTTTCTCCGAACTGATGCGCACTCGCCTGCCCGGCATGGACAGCCCCTACGCTTACAGCGTCTACCTGTGTGCCGGCCTGCTGACCTGGGGCCTGTTCGGCGAGATCCTGCAACGCGGACAGACCGTGTTCCTCGACAACGGGAACATGATCAAGAAGCTCAACTTCCCGCGTATCTGCTTGCCCGCGATCACGGTGATCAACGCACTGGTGAACTTTGCCATCACCTTCTCGATCTTCCTGATCTTCCTGGCGCTGACCCACAGTTTTCCAGGCTGGGTCGTTCTCTATGCACTGCCGATTCTGCTGGTACAGGTCGCGTTCGCCGCCGGTCTCGGCATCATCGCCGGCGTACTCAACGTGTTCTTTCGTGACGTTGGCCAGTTCGTGAACATCCTGCTGCAGTTCTGGTTCTGGTTCACCCCGATTGTCTACTCGACGACGACGTTGCCGGCATCGGTGCAGCCGCTGATCAAGCTGAACCCGATGACGCCACTGGCGAAGGCCTATCAGGGTATTTTCGTGTATCGGCAGATGCCGGACTGGCACACCATCTGGCCGGTGGCGGTGCTGGCAGGTGGTCTTTGCGTGATCGCGTTGCTGCTGTTCCGCCGACGGGCGGGCGAAATGGTGGATGAACTCTGATGGGCGATATTCGTGTCAGCGGGCTGGGCAAGGCCTACAAGCAATACCCCGGGCAGTGGTCACGCCTGGCCGAGTGGATCATGCCGGCCGGCAAACCGCGCCATGTGGAACACTGGGTACTGAAGGACATCGACTTCCACCTGCGCGCCGGTGAGGCCGTTGGCATCGTCGGCAGCAATGGTGCCGGCAAGAGCACCTTGCTGAAAATGATCGCCGGCACCGTGCGTCCCAGCTGCGGTGAAATCGTCATTGGCGGCCGTGTGGCCGCAATGCTCGAGCTTGGCATGGGCTTCCATCCTGATTTCACCGGGCGGCAGAACGCCGTGATGGGCGGTCAGCTGCTCGGCTTGTCGCTCGAGGAAATCAGCCAGCTGATGCCGCAAATCGAGGCCTTCGCCGAGATCGGTGATTACATCGACCAGCCCGTGCGCACTTATTCCAGCGGCATGCAGATGCGGCTGGCCTTCAGCGTGGCCACTGCGCAGCGGCCTGACATCCTGATTGTCGACGAGGCGCTCTCGGTCGGTGACTCGTACTTCCAGCACAAGAGCTTCGAGCGTATCCGCACATTTCGCCGCGCCGGCACCACCTTGCTCATCGTGTCGCACGACCGCTACGCGATCCAGACCGTCTGCGACCGCGCGATCCTGATGGATGGCGGTCGCATCCGCATGCAGGGGCCACCGGTCGATGTGCTCGACTACTACAACGCCATGATGGCCGAACACAACCACCAGATGATCAAGCAGCAGGCACTGACCGACGGCCGGGTGACCACGATCTCGGGAACCGGCGAGGCCAGCATCGTCGATGTGCACCTGCTCAATCAGCATGACCGGCAGGCCGACACTGTGGAAGTGGGAGAACCGCTGCGCCTGCAGGTGCGTATCAAGGCCAACGTCGCCTTGCCGCGGCTGGTGCTCGGCTTTCTGCTCAAGGATCGACTCGGTCAGGCCATCTATGGCATCAACACCCATCGCCTCGAACAGCCGCTGGAAGATCTGGAGGCGGGCGATGAGGCCCTCTACTGCTTCAGCTTCCCCGCCAGGCTGGGCAAGGGCAGCTATTCCGTCTCGCTGTCATTGTCGCGCGAGGATTCGCACCTGGACAAGAATTTCGAGTGGCGCGACAACGCGCTGATCTTCCATGTGTTCAACACCCACCAGGAAGATTTCGTCGGTAGCAGCTGGCTCGAAGCGAACGTGGAAATCACCCGCAATTCCTAGGCGTGGTACATCCAGCGCAAGGTTTCTGGCAACGCGTGCTGGGGCAGCGAACCGACGCGCGCCTGCAGCCGGGCGGGATCGCCCTCGAGACGCCGCACTTCGTTCTCACGCACGAAAGCCGGATTCACGCTGACTTCGATCGTGTAGCCCGCGATTTCCGCCATCATTGCCAGCACTTCTCGCAGCGAATGACTGATGCCCGAACAGATGTTGAAGGTATCGCCACTGCTGCGGGTTTCAAGCAGGCGACGATATGCCCAGGCCACCGTCCGGACGTCCATGAATTCGCGCCAGACATCGAGATTGCCCAGCTCGATGCGTCGTTCGCCGCGGCGGAAGTGATTGACGATCTTGGGGATCAGGAAGCGCTCGTCCTGCCCCAGCCCGGTGTAATTGAACGGGCGCGCGAACACCAGCGGCAACCGTCCGGCCCAGCTTCGGGCCATGTACTCCATCGCCAGCTTGCTGACCGCATAGTCGTTGACCGGCGCCATGACGGTACGCTCGTCCAGTGGACCGGAGCAGCCCTCCGCATTGCCGTACACATTGGCGCTGCTGGCCAGGATCACCGTCGCCGGGGGTACCGGCAAGCTGGCCAGCGCGGCGAGCAAATGGCGCGTACCCACGATGTTGGTCCGGTAAATTGCATCGACATTGCCATGCGCGACAAAAGCGATCGCGGCCAGGTGGATCACCGCGTGTGGCTGAATTTCCGTCACCGCCGCGTGGACTGCGTCAGCATCGAGCAGATCGATGTGCCGGTGCGTGGCAGCCACATCGCCACACGTCGGTGACAAGCCGCATACCGCGTAACCCGCACGTTCGAGTTCCTCCGCCACGTAGCGTCCGGTGAACCCTTCGAGGCCGGTAACCAGCACCCGCTTTGCTGCGAACTCAGAAGGAGAAGCCATGCTCGTTCCTGCGCAGGTCGGCCTCGACCATCATCTGGCACAGCGATTCCAGCGACGCCTGCGATGTCCAGCCGAGCACGGTTTTTGCCTTGCTCGCGTCACCAATCAACAGGTCGACTTCGGCGGGCCGGTAAAAACGTGGATTGATTCGCACAAGCGTCTTGCCGGTTCGCGTATCCACGCCATGCTCATCAGCTTCCGTGTCCTGCCAGGCAATCTCGATATCGACAGCGGCAAACGCCATGCTGGTGAAATTCCGCACGGTCTCGGTGCGTTGGGTGGCCAGCACAAAGGTCTCCGGCACGGAGACCTGCAGCATGCGCCACATGCCGTCGACATATTCCTTCGCATAGCCCCAATCGCGTTGTGCATCCAGGTTGCCCAGTTCCAGCACATCGAGTTTGCCGAGCCGGATCTTGGCCACCGTATCGGTGATCTTGCGGGTCACAAACTCGCGTCCACGCAATGGCGATTCGTGGTTGAACAGGATGCCGCTGGCGCAGAACAGGCCATAGGATTCGCGGTAGTTCACGGTGATCCAGTGCGCATACAGTTTGGCTACGCCATAGGGGCTGCGCGGATGAAACGGCGTCTCCTCGCATTGGGGTGTCGCCTGCACCTTGCCGAACATCTCGGAGGTCGACGCCTGGTAATAGCGAATGGATGGATCGACCACCCGAATTGCTTCGAGCAGGTACAGCGCACCCAGACCGGTGATCTGGGTCGTGGTCACCGGCTGGTCGAAAGAGACGCCCACAAAGCTCTGTGCCGCCAGATTGTAGATTTCGCTGACCTGGAACTTCTGCAGCAGACGAATCGCCGAACCCATGTCGGTGAGGTCGAATTCGACCAGTTCGAGCTGTGGATGCTGGTCGATTCCCAGCTCTTCAATGCGCCAGAAATTGGTCGAACTGGTACGACGATAGGCACCCACGACACGATATCCCTTGTGCAGCAGAAGCTCCGCCAGATAGGCACCGTCCTGTCCGGTGATGCCTGTGATCAATGCTGCCTTCATGCGTGATTCCTGCGTACGATCGAGTACGGACATGCTACGGGCAAGCCCGAATCTGTCAAAGCGCCATCTGAAGATCCTGTGGTGCTCGTCAATCCGGAGAAGATCACGCGCTTGGTCGCCACCGAGCCAGCCATTGCGGATGCCCGTCATCAGACAGCATGTCCCACAGTCGGCGCGTGGTGTCCTGCCAGCTGAGCACGGCGTCAGCGGTTGGCGCCTGCCCGGGACGATCCACCGTCAGCGCATCCCGCAACGCGTTGACCAGGCTGTCCACCTCATGGCCATCGAAATAACTGGCGAACGACGAGGACACTTCGCGGAATACCGGGATGTCGCGCGCCACCACCGGCAGGCCACGCCGGGCCGCCTCGACCAACGGCAGGCCAAAGCCTTCCGCCTCCGAAGCCGCCACGAGCGCCCACGCTTCGCCGTAGATCAGCTCCAGATATTCGTCGCTGGCCTGCTCCAGCCAGATCAGTCGGGTTGCCGCCTGCTCATGGCCACGCATGCGTGCGGCCAGCGCATCGGACATCCAGCCCTGGCGACCCACCACCACGAGGCTGGCTTCGACGCCGTCGGCCCATAGTTGCTCGAACGCATCCAGCACCTGGGCATGGCCCTTGCGCGGTTCGATCGTGCCAACCATCAGGAACGATGGCGACGCGCGCAATCGTGTCAGCACCCGGGCTGCATCCGAGGGCAGTCCCGTGCTTGGTCGGGTCGATGAAGGATCATTGCCCGGATAGAAATAGCCCAGCGACAACTCGCCGCGTCGAACCGGCGGATGTTCGTCAAACCAGCGACGCACGTCGTCGGCAACCCATTGCGAAATGCACAGCAACCCATCCGCATAGCGGCCGATGCACTGCAGCCATTGCGCGTGCATGGCCGCGATCCCGTCCGGAAACCATGACGGCTGTCGCACTGGCAGCAGATCGTAGACCACGAACAACATGCGCACGCCGCGCACGCGCCAGGCATCGAGCAGCGCGGCATTCGCCGGCAGTGCGTCGGCGACCCAGTCCAGCCCAAGCAAGACATCACCGGCGCGTGGCTGCACTTCGTCTTCCGGCAGGCCGACCAACGAGTGACCAAGCGCTTGCAAGCCGTAGCGATTCGCATGCAAGTATCGCCCGCCTTCCAGTCGTACCGGCTCGATCCGATATTGTGTCTGGCCGAGCTGCAGCAGCGCCGACAATACGCCGCGCACTACCCGCTCGATCCCCGTGTGCAGCTCGCTGCTGGCGGTCGCGGTCACGTCGACATACAGACGCGGTCGATCCAGCCGCGGCCGGTTCGCCGTCTGCATCCGTTGCAACTCCTGCCATGCCGGGCTGCCCACGGCAAATTCGCGCTCCGTGCGCTGAAGCCGCCGCAGCAGGCGCTGCTCTTCCGCAACATCGGTCTGCCCGACGAAATGCTCGATGGCATCGCGATAGCGCAGCGCCACCTCGGCTGGATGATGTTGATGCTTGATCAGGCGACCCGCTTCGGTAGCGAGCACGGCACGCCGCCCGTCATTGTCCTTCAGCGATTGCAACGCAGCGGTCAACTCCGCATCGTCGAAATGATCGGCGATCCTGAGTACCGCCGTTTCCGGCAGCTCCACTGCCGAGCCATGCGCATTGACGATCAACGGCAGGCCGTGAGCCAGTGCATCGAAGATCGCCGCCGAGGTCTCGCCGCGTGAATCCGCGCGCAACTGCACCACCACATCGGCTGCATCCAGGTAATCGGCATAGCTGTCCGCGCCGACGAAGCCGGTGATATGGATGCGCCCGCCGCCTGCGGCCTCCCGGATCATCGCACTCAGCACGTCGCCATAGTCGCCGCCATGGTTTTCGCCGACAAAGATCAGGTGGCAGCGGACGTCCAGCGCCAGTGATGACTGCAGCCACGCAGCCAACAGACGATGATTCAATTTGGTCGGTGCCAACATGCCAAAGCTGCACACCACGAAATCGCCGGGATCGATGCCAAGCAGGCGGCGCGCCAGCCGCCGATCACCACGCATCCGCCCCCTTGGAAATGGCACGACGGCGAATTTGTCGGCAGCCGCTGCGCCGTAATGCATTCGCGCTTGTCGGACCGCGTAATCCGAATGCACGATCACACCGAGTGACTGTTCGATCACATCCCGGTTGACGGGCCACGCATCGAGCGTGGATCGTCGTCCGTGACGCAGGTCATGCAGCAAACCGGCATAGCCATGGCTGTCGTACAACAGACGCAGGAAACTGTCTGGGTCGCCCGCCTCTTGCGCCATCCAGTTACGTGCCGAGCCCAGCCATGAGTCGTGCAGCATCACCACGCCGGGGTTTTGCTGCAGCATCCCGAACATGTGCGCATGAAATGGCGAGTTGCCGAAGTGATACAGCACGCGTTCAAAGCAACCAGCCTGCTGCACGAACCAGTGCAGTGAGCGGATCGGGAAATTTGCCTGTATCCACGGATCAATCACGTCCGCCTGGTCGACGACCACATCGATGTCGTAATGACTGGCCAGCTCGCGCAGCAGGCGCGCACTGTAGTCGGCGATACCGGAACGCACCGGTGGCAGTGGCGAGACGTAGATCAAGCGCGGTCGCGCATGCCTCGGACGCAGGCTCACGCCCCCGTTCCGCACATGTCGCTCGATCGCCGACAGCGCCTTGCGCGCACTGACGGGCCAGGCAAACTGTTGTGTCTGAATCTTGGCATGCGCGCGCAGGCTTTCGATGAAGCCGTCATCCGTCAACACCGCATGCAGCTTGGCCGCAATGGAGCTACGGCTACGCGGATCAAACAATGCATCCGGCCGGCCGATGACTTCGGGCAGGCTCGCGATATCGGAACCGATCACCGCGGCACCACAGGCCATCGCCTCCAATGGCGGCAGCCCCAGTCCTTCATGCAACGAGGGCGCCACGAACAGGGTGCAGCTGGAATAAAGCCGAGCCAGCTCATCATCCTCCAGCGCACCGGTGAAGATCAGGCTGTCATCGGCCAGACGGTGTTTGCGGGCGATCATGCGCAGGTGCTTTTTCATCCCCTCATCGCAGCGGCCGGCAAGTACCAGTGGATGTTGCTGTCGCAGATCGACCGGCAGCTCCGCAAACGCGTCAATCAGCGTGTCGACATTCTTGTGCGCGTCGTAACCGCCGGCATACAGCACGAACCGGGGCCGCAATTGCCAGGCATGTCGCCAGCGCGCCCAGCACGCAGCATCAGCCGGCATCGGCCTGAACACAGCATCGGCAGCCCCGGAGACCACAGCAACATCGTCATCCCTGACACGCAGACACTCGATTGCTTCGCGTCGCGATGATTCCGAAATCGCCAGCAACAAGCCACAGCGCTTGAGCAGTCCCAGACGCCGGTAGTACCACAGGCGATATGCCTCATCATGCAGATGCCGCTCCGGGTGCAGCAGCGGGATCAGATCGTACAGCGTGGCGACATGCCGATGGTCGTCAACACCCGTGCCCAGCGCCATGGTCGAGTCATCGCCCCAACCTTCGAACAGGCTGCTGTGCCAGATGCAGTCCGCCTGCAATCCGGCGAAAAAACCGGCCTGAGTCGTGGCCGCAATCTGCGCGCGCCGGCGATTGCCCGGATGGCAACCGGCGATGCCGGCCGGCAATTCGTTGATGACCATGCGGTCGCGCGGAATCAGCCCGTCGAAATGCTCGATCAGACTGGCGGAGGTCTCATCATGGCGTCCATTCAGCGCCAACCACAGCTCGTGATTCGCAGCCTCCACAGCGAAAGCTTTCGCCATCGACAGGGTGTAGCGCCCGATGCCGCGGTGACGACTGTGCGATTGCGCCCCCTGGAGATCCAGCACGATCTTCATCAATACTCTCTGTCCATCGA
Organism: Rhodanobacter sp.; assembly: GCA_036724165.1. Classification (GTDB taxonomy): domain Bacteria; phylum Pseudomonadota; class Gammaproteobacteria; order Xanthomonadales; family Rhodanobacteraceae; genus Rhodanobacter. The sequence continues at coordinate 13,939 of DAIMGD010000001.1, read as the reverse complement.
ATGAATCCTGTCATCACGCCATCCCGACCGGGTCGCGGCAAGTCCGCGTCAAGCCCGTTCAATCACTGGGGATACAGTCTGGATCGCAGGCGTGCATGCAGGCCCGGCACCGACCTCACGATCAGCCTCGCGACACGCCGAAACAGGGAAATTCGAAGCATGGCACGCAGCAATCGGCCGACGCCGCGCCTGCTGCTCGCGCCGGTTGTGGACAATGCACGCAGCGGGCGTGTGACGCGCCATGAACGGCTACCTGCGAAAGATGCCTGCATGCGCACGTATTCGCGAGCAAGATCATCCAGCCTGTCATCCAGGTTCATGCGTGCCTTGTCCAGTTCCAGAATGCGCTGCAGCTGGCTCTCACTGGCTACCAGCAACTCACGATAGTCCACCTGCAAGCGGCCAAGCCGATCGCGCATGACGGAATAATCGTGCTCGATCTCGACCACGCGAGCCAGACGTCGATCCGCCAGTCCGCGCCAGTCCTGCGCCCGCGGAACGGCTTCGACTGCTTCCCCGATGGCATCATCGACCGGCAAGTTATGACGCTCTTTCATCATTCAATCCAATTCAGGCTTGCAACCACACCGCCACCCACAAAAGCTGTGACTCGATATCATCGAGCATCCCCGATCAGGCAGGTCAATACTCGCTTCATCAGGCAGAACCATCCAGCTCGCAATCAATCAGATGCAGTCGTTGTGCCAGCACATTCATGCAGGCCTCAACGGAAAAATTGCGCGCCATATCGCGTGCCGCCTGCGCCCCCAGACAACCCGCCAGAGCACGATCCTGATACAGCGCCCGCATGTAATGTGCCGCATGCTGTGGGTCCGGGTCGGCCCACTGCTGTCCTTCCGCGTGGGGATATTCGCCAGGTCGTACGGCGATCATCCGGTAATCCACCAGACAGCTGTTCGCCGTCGTCATGAACTCCATATTGCCGGAATAGGCGGTCGCCACGACCGGTTTGCCCATGCACATGGCTTCAGCCATGCCCAGGCCGAAACCTTCGCAGCGGTGCAATGACACATAGACATCGATGCAGCGGTGCAGTGCCTGCAAGTCGTGGCGTTCGAGCATGTCGTCGCGAACCAGGATCCTGTGGTCATGCGCGGCGACGTCGATCAATTGCATCAACGATTCGGCATGGCGGTCGCCATTGCTCGACTTGATCAGCAAGGTGACTTGTTCGTCCCCGCGAGGAAACGCGTGACGGAAAGCCTCGATGACCGCATGCGGATTCTTTCTGAAAACTGTCGAATTGAAATCGAAGGAACAGAAGAAAACATAGTCATCCTCACTCAACCCGAAATGACTGCGCTGCAGGCCGCTTTCGCTTCCCAGTACCAACGGCAGTGGTACACGCGTCACCGGCTTGTTGCAGACCCGGCGTACGGACTGTTCAACAAAGGCCGAAGAAACCATGATTTCATCGACATGATCAAGTGCCTGGAGCCAATCCTTCGGGAAGTTTTCCAGTTCCCAGAACCAGTAACCGATGACATAGCGCTTGCGTCCCAAAGGATTGCCGATACTGAGCAGCGTATCTTCCCAATGATCGGGATTGACGAAGATCAGATCCCGTGTAAACGACGACGCCATACCGATGTAGGGAGCCAGCGTCTGGTCGAGTCGCGCATGTGGAATGTCGATATCCACATCGTGCAGGGCCACCGGATAACCTGAAGCAAGCATCGCATTGGCGTAAAGGCGCGCGCATTCCCCAAGCCCAAGCCAACGGGACAGGTAGCCATAGAGATTGATGCCGCGAGCGAGCGAACCGGGCTGAACATCCCTGGGTACCTCGGGTTCACTTGCCGACACCGTCACCCGCTGCTGCCAGTCTGCGGTGCGATGGAATCCGAGAGCCTGACGAACCGGCTTTTCAAGCGCGTTGCGCGCCCATTGCCGTATGGCAACAGGAAACCGATGGCGAAGCGTAGCCCAGCGCGGGCTCGTCAACGTGCGAAAAATGAAACCCCGCACCGTTGGGCGGCATGTTTTCAGGGAAGGAACCGGCACATCCACCTCGGGTACATCCACAAGCCTTTGCTTGATAACGACGCATCACCCGTGGCGCAATGTGGGCCCGGCGTCTTGCTGCGTCAACGCTTCAACCAGTGCTCGAGTTGCCAACCAAGCATCTCATCGACATCGCCTTATATGAACTTACACCGTCATGCAGGTGGCCGCTCCCTGACACTCTTTCTTCCCCGTATGACAGAATACTTTGGATCAATCTGGAGTTATACATGAAGACGCTACTGGTCACCGGCGGAGCCGGCTTCATCGGCGCCAATTTCGTGCTGCAGGCAGTCGCCGATGGCCTGCGCGTCATCAATCTCGACAAGCTCACCTACGCCGGCAACCCGGATACGCTGTCGTCGCTGCAGGGCAACGACAAGCACGTGTTCGTGCACGGCGACATCGGCGACCGTGCGCTGGTGAGCCGGCTGCTGGCCGAGCATCGCCCCGACGCGATCGTCAATTTCGCCGCCGAATCGCATGTCGACCGCTCGATCGACGGCCCGGCCGAATTCGTGCAGACCAATGTGGTCGGCACCCTGGGCCTGCTTGAATGCGCGCGCGACTACTGGCGCGGCCTTGAAGGCGCCGCACGCGACGGGTTCCGTTTCCTGCATGTGTCGACCGACGAGGTGTACGGCTCGCTCGGGGCCGAGGGCAAGTTCACCGAACAGACGCCGTACGCACCGAACTCGCCGTACTCCGCCTCGAAGGCGGCCTCGGATCATCTGGTGCGCGCGTTCCAGCATACCTATGGCATGCCGACGCTGACCACCAACTGCTCGAACAACTACGGCCCCTACCAGTTTCCGGAGAAACTCATCCCGCTGATCATCCAGAAGGCGCTGGCCGGTGAACCGCTGCCGGTTTATGGCGATGGCCGGAACATCCGCGACTGGCTGTTCGTGGGTGATCACTGCAGCGCGATCCGCCGCGTGCTGGACGCCGGCCGGATCGGTGAAACCTACAACGTCGGCGGCAATGCCGAGCGCGAGAACATCGCCGTGGTGAAGGTGATTTGCGCGTTGCTCGACGCGCGCCGGCCGCTGGCCGATGGCCGCGTGCGCGAGTCCTTGATCACCTACGTCAAGGATCGCCCCGGCCATGATCGCCGCTACGCGATCGACTCCAGCAAGCTGCAGAACGAGCTGGGCTGGCAGCCGACGCAGACCTTCGAAACCGGCATCGCGCAGACGGTGGACTGGTATCTCGCCAACCAGCCGTGGAGCCAGCGCGTGCTCGACGGCAGCTATCGCATGGAGCGGCTGGGCTCATGAGCACGCAGAAAGGCATCATCCTCGCCGGCGGTTCCGGCACCCGGCTGTATCCGATCACCCGCGCGGTCAGCAAGCAGCTGCTGCCGGTCTACGACAAGCCGATGATCTATTACCCGCTGGCCACGCTGATGCTGGCCGGCATCCGCCAGGTGCTGATGATCAACACCCCGCACGAGCAGGAGATGTTCCAGCGCCTGCTCGGCGACGGCTCGCAGTGGGGCATCGACATCCGCTATGCGGTGCAGCCGTCGCCGGACGGCCTGGCGCAGGCGTTCACCATCGGCCGCGATTTCGTCGGCGGAAACCCCAGCTGCCTGGTGCTGGGCGACAACATCTTCTACGGCGTCGGCCTGACCGAGCGGCTCAAACGCGCCGCCTCGCGCGAGCACGGCGCCACCGTGTTCGGCTACTGGGTGAAGGATCCCGAGCGCTACGGCGTGGCCGAGTTCGACGACGCCGGCCGGGTGATCGGACTGGAGGAAAAGCCGTCCGAGCCGAAATCCCACTACGCCGTCACCGGCCTGTATTTCTATGACGGCCGCGTGTGCGACTACGCCGCAGACCTGCAACCCTCGTCGCGCGGCGAGCTGGAAATCACCGATCTCAACCGCTGCTATCTCGATGACAATTCCCTGCATCTGGAGCAGCTCGGCCGTGGTTTCGCGTGGCTCGACACCGGCACCCACGATTCGCTGATGGAAGCCGGCAATTACATCCAGACCATCGAGAACCGGCAGGGTCTCAAGGTCTGCTGCCCGGAAGAAATCGCCTACAACAACGGCTGGATCGACGCCGAGCAGTTGCTGCGGCTGGCCGCACCGCTGGCCAAGACCGGCTACGGACGCTATCTGCAACAGCTGACCAAGCAGGCGCATGTTCGATGAAAGTGATTGAAACAGGACTGCCTGGCGCACTGATCCTCGAACCGCAGGTGTTCGGCGACGCCCGCGGCTTCTTCTACGAGAGCTACAACCAGGCGAAATACCGCGAGGCTGGCATCGATCACCACTTCATCCAGTCCAACGTCTCGCGCTCGGCCCGTGGCGTGCTGCGCGGCCTGCATTATCAATGGCCGAACCCGCAGGGCAAGCTGGTCAGCGTGCTTGAAGGGGAAGTGTATGACGTGGCGGTGGATATCCGCCGCGGCTCGCCCACGTTCGGACAGTCGTTCGGCGTGATGCTGACTGCCGACAACCATCGCCACTTCTGGGTGCCGGAAGGCTACGCGCACGGCTTCTGCGTGCTGTCTGAATTCGCCACCTTCACTTACCAGTGCACCGCGCTGTACGACGCCAAAACCGACGCCGGCATCCGCTGGAACGACGCCGACCTCGGCATCGACTGGCCGTTGAGCGAACCCCTGCTGTCCGACAAGGACGGCAAGACGCCGCTGCTGAAAGACGTCGCGCCCGAGCGACTGCCGGTTTTCATGCCGTGAGAATCCTGCTGCTCGGTGCCAACGGCCAGCTGGGGTGCACGTTTCTTGAGCACGCCGGCCTGAGCGCACGCGGCGAAGTCATCGCTGCCAGCCGCGACGGCGTGCTGATCACCCGCGGCTTCGGCGAGATCGCCGATCTTGCCGAACCGGCCAGCCTGCCCGTCCTGCTCGATCGTGTGCAGCCCGACGTGATCATCAATGCCGCCGCCTATACCGCGGTCGATCGGGCCGAGCAGGCAGAAGCCCTCGCCACCCGCGTCAACGGCGAAGCGGTGGGCATCCTCGGTGCATGGGCCGCGGCGCATGGGGCGCTGGTGATGCATTACTCGACCGATTACGTGTTCGACGGCCACCAGTCCCAGCCGTATGCCGTCGATGCACCGACCGGCCCGCTGGGCGCCTACGGTCGCAGCAAACTGGCCGGCGAACAGGCCTTGCGCCACAGCGGCGCCGATCATCTGATCTTTCGCACCGCGTGGGTATATGCCGCGCACGGCCACAACTTCCTGCGCACCATGCTGCGGCTGGGTGCCGAGCGCGAGGAACTGCGCGTGGTGGCCGACCAGCACGGTGCGCCGACCGACACCATGCTGATCGTCAACGCCAGCCTTGCGGCACTCGATCACTGGCAGCACGCCGATCCCGCGCAACGTCGGCAACTGAACGGCATCCATCATCTGGTCGCCGGCGGCGCCACGACCTGGCATGGCTTCGCCAGCGCGATTTTCGAGCAAGCCGTCGCGCAGGGACTGCTGGCAAGGTCGCCGCGGGTCATCCCGATCACCAGCGCCGAGTTCCCCACCCCGGCGGTACGCCCGGCGTGGTCGCTGCTGGACAACCGCGGCTTCCAGCAGCACTTTGCCCATCCGCTGCCGGATTGGCAGCAGGGCTTGCACGACGTCGTACGCCAGCTCGCCATGTCGGACCACTGAATCAGGATATCGAGCCCATGTTGATTCCCCTCATCCTCAGTGGCGGCAGTGGCACTCGCCTGTGGCCGGTGTCGCGCAAGAACCTGCCCAAGCAGTTCCTCGCGCTGGCCGGCAAAGGCACCCTGTTCCAGCAGACCATCGCACGCACACGGCAGCTGCCGCTGGTGACCGCGCCGATCGTGGTGGCCAGCGAGGACCATCGTTTCCTCGCTGCCGATCAGCTGCTCGAAGCCGGCATCGAAGACGCCACCATCGTGCTGGAGCCGCTGGCGCGCAACACCGCACCGGCGATTGCGCTGGGCGCGTTGCAGGCGCTGCAGCACGATGCCGATGCCTTGCTGCTGGTGCTGCCGGCCGATCATCTGATCACCGACACGGCGGCCTTTGTCGAAGCGGTGAAACAAGCCACGCCACTGGCCGAGCAGGACTGGCTGGTGACCTTCGGTATTCGCCCGGATCGTCCGGAAACCGGCTTCGGCTATATCCGCCGCGCGGAAGCCATCGGCAAGCACGGCTACCGCGTGGAGCAGTTTGTCGAAAAGCCCGACCTGGAGACCGCCCAGTCCTATCTGGCCGATGGCGGCTATGACTGGAACTCCGGCATGTTCCTGTTCAAGGCTTCGCGCTACCTGGAGGAACTGGCCACGCACGCGCCGGCGATGCTGGCCGCCGTGCGCGAGGCGCATGCCAAGGCATCCATCGATCTCGATTTCGTGCGCATCGATCATGATGCCTTCGCACAAGTACCCGAGAAATCGATTGATTACGCCGTGATGGAAAAGACCACACGCGCCGCGGTGATTCCGGTCAGCTGTGGATGGAGCGACATCGGCTCATGGTCGGCGCTGTGGCTGACCGGCGAGCGGGATGCGCACGGCAACCTGAGTGAAGGCGACACGTTGAGTATCGACAGCCGCAATTCGCTGTTGCGCTCGCATGATCGCCACCTGCTGACGACGGTCGGCATCGACGATCTGATCGTGGTGACCACACCGGACGCCACCCTGGTCGCCCATCGCGATGCCGCGCAGGAGGTCAAGCAGATCGTCGAACAACTCAAGGCGGCCGGGCGCAGCGAGCACTCACTGCACCGCGTGGTGCATCGTCCGTGGGGCAGCTACGACTCGCTGGAAGCGGGCGAGCGTTTCCAGGTCAAGCGCATCCAGGTCAAGCCCGGTGCCAGCCTCAGCCTGCAGAAACATCATCACCGCGCCGAACACTGGATCGTGGTCTCCGGCACCGCCGAGGTCACCTGCGACGACAAGGTGTTCCTGCTTGGCGAAAACCAGAGCACCTTCATCCCGCTCGGTAGCAAGCACCGCCTGCGCAACCCCGGCAAGCTCGCGCTGGAGCTGATCGAGGTGCAGTCCGGCAGCTATCTGGGCGAAGACGACATCGTGCGTTTCGACGACGTCTATGGCCGTGCCTGAAGCATTGAATGTTCCATAAGATGAAGTATCCCGCTTGCACGGGGCACTTCACATTGCTCACGGCAACGGCAACTCGGTTGACCAGGACCGCAGCCCACGCTGCTGCAACCGCGTTGTACTGCGTCGAGTTGGCACTGGACAGATCGATCGCCGCGCTCAGGATGGCCGCGCGGGCACCGGCATAGTTGGTGTTGGTGGTCAGTAGACCGTGATGCCGCGGAACCAGCAGATCTGCTCGGCGCGACCGATACCGACACGCCACGTGTGGCCGTTGCAGACCAGACTCGCCGGGGTGAGGTTGTAGGTCGTGCCTGCGCCGAACTGGTTCGGTCCCACGGCGCCTTCCGCCAGCTCACGGCGTCTTCCCCATCGGGGCCTTGTCGTTTTCCGCGATCAATTTCTGGAACCGCGGGTCCTTGCGGATCGGGTCCCATATGGGATCGAACCGCAGGTCGCCGGGCACGAGGCCAGCGGCGACCTGCAGCAGATGCGGCAGTGCGGCGATCGCTGCATCGGCGTCGCCGAACCGTGCCTGCACTTGTGCCAGCGTGGCCTCGGCCGTTGGCTTCAGCTTCGCGTCGTCGCGATACAGCTCGACCGACTCGCGTGCCTCCTCCAGTGCCGCCTACTTGTCGCCGATACCGGCGTAGGCGGAGGCCAACACCATCGACAGGCCAAGGTTGTCGACGCGCACGGTGGCGGCGGGGGGTGGCCTGAGTGTCTGGATGACCCGCCGGAACAAGGCATGGGCCGCTGCCGCGTGACCCGCGCGTAACTGGGCGTATCCCAGGTCGGTCGCAAGACCGGTTTGCTTATAGGCCAACGGCTCGTCGGGCTTTGGCAGCAGGACCTGCAACTGCGCAATCGCTGCGTCGAAATCGCCCTGGCTCCGCAGCAAATTGAACCTGGCAATCACGACCTCGGTGTCGCTTGAATCCAGCGGCAGCGGATCGAGCAGCTTGGCGGCCTCCTCGAACCGACCTTCGTCCAGATAGGTCTGCGCTTTCGCGGCGATGAACCGGCTGCTGTCGGGTGCCATCAACAGTGCCCGATCGATCACTGCCCGGGCTTCGTCGAAGCGTCGCATCGGCACCAGGAGATCGGTGCTTCCCAGATCGCTGAGCAGGGGCAGGTTGCGTGGATCGAGTTCGACCGCCTGCTGCATGCTCGACAAGGCTTCCTCCCATTGACCGATGCGGCGCATGACGTAGGCGATCGCCGCCAGCACCTGTGCATTGTTCGGCAGCCGTTGCTGCGCTTCCCGGAAGGCTTGCAGGGCACCCGGAAAATCACGCAGGCAGCGATAACGGTAGTAGCCCTGCGCCAGCCACGCTTCGCCGAGTTCCGGGCGTAGCCGCAACGCGGCATCCGCAGCCTGCCTCACCGCCTCTGATGAGTTTTCGGCAACGTCGAGGCTGTTGAAGTACAGCAGGCTGCGACTGATCGCCAGGTGCGACCAGGCCAGCGCGAAATTCGGATCCTGACGAACGGCCTCCGCGTAGGCAGCGGCAGTCCGCCGCTCATTGTCGTCCGAATCGCCAGCCGCATTCATGACCAGCCCGCGCAGATAGGCCTCGTAGGCGGCGGGGTTGTCGGTCGGCTTGCGCGCGAGCTCGGTTTTCTCCGCGCCGCTGAGGGTGGTGTTCAGCGCATCGGCGATCGCGGTGGCGACTTCGCTTTCCACGCCGAAGATGTTGTCGAGCCTGCGGTCATAGCTTTCGGCCCACACATGCGAATCGTCGTCGGCCCGGATCAACTGCACATTGATGCGCACGGCATCTCCGGCCTTCTGCACGCTGCCTTCGAGCACGGTCGTCACGCCGAGTTGTCTGGCCACGATCCGGAGGTTCGATGGGTGGCTGGCGTACAGTTCGGTCGAGGTGCGCGAGATCACCTTCAAATCACGGATGCTGGCCAGACACGTGAGAATTTCGTTCTGCATGCCGCTGGCGAAATAGGCGTTGGCCTTGTCTTCGCTGAGGTTCTCGAACGGCAGCACGGCGATGGACTTGGCGGGAATCGCCGGCCGCATCGAACCTGACCCATCGACCGTCGCATTCGACGGTGCATGCGTGACCGCCACGGCCACATGCGGCGTAACGGCCGACGATCGCATAGGCCGCGGCTACACGAAACACATGGCGACGCCTGAGCTCGTGCAGGAGACTCATCGCGTGGCTCCGTTCGCTGGCGTGCAGGACAACTTGTCGAAACCGAAATGCACCAGCGCGATAACCAACACGGCTACAAGCATGCGATCCAAGCGGCATGCCGTTTGCGGCGCGGCGGACTCTTCCGGACCCACGTCGGCATCGCGCTTCAATCCCTGTGGCGTCAACTCGAATACCCGGGCGAGCATAGCGCCGGGATGAAGCCGATCATCAGCGTGCTGGCGACTTGGCTGAGCAGCGATGCGCCGACCAGATACAGCAGTCCCGCCCTGCGGATGGCGTTGCGGCGCTTGAGTTGGGCAAAAAGCAGCACGGCGATGATCCCGCGATCGAGCTTGCGCCCGGTATGGCGCGTCATCGATTCGGCGAGATCGACCTCGCTCTCGCGTTTCAGGCCGCTGGGTGTGAACTCGCAAGACCAGGCGAATGCCGAAGCAAACGGAAAACCGACGATCAGCGCCGCAATCAGCCAGCGCATCGTCCAAGCGGGGATGGTGAACACCGTGAAAATCTGCGTCACGACCTGCGCCAGCAGCCACGCCGCCGCGTAAAGCGCGCCCACGCGCAAGACGTTGCGGCGTTTGAGTTCAGCGAAGACCGAGCCTGCGCTCACACTGTCGTCCCCCGCATGGTCGCCCTGCCTGCCACGAAGTTTCCGCAGCGATCGCATAGCGCGCAAGCTACCACGCGCTCTGGCATCGATCGCGGGCAGCGTTTGTCAGGCGGCGGTCGCCAGGCTGCCTGATGGCGCACACGCTTCCGGAAACATGACCGGCATATCCAGGCCGCGAACCAGCATGTTTTTCCCCGAGGGAAAATCGACCTTGCCCCGCTGCCACTGTTCCGCGCATCGATACCCGCGCCCGGTTTAGCGCACCTTGAACAATACAGGCGCCCAGGAGCCGCTGATATACGATTCCTCGCGATGCCGATGCATGAGTTCGATCGCTTCGACACGGCGCGCCTCGGCCCATTCGACCCGGGTCAGCATGACTTGCGCGGGGTTCTCGCCGCGGCGTCTCGCTTCGGCGTCGCGCCAGAAACTGAAATCGTCGTAAGCCTCGATCTCGTACTTCAGTTCGAGCGCACACAGCTCGATCATGATCGCATCGTCGAGAAAGCCGAGCACCGGCACGCTGTCGGGAATGATGTCGTCGGGACTCGCGAAGTAGGTCAACGCGGCCAGCACGTGTTCACGATCCGCATCCGGCAGGCCGAAGCCGGCATCTTCGACCATCGCGATCATGGTCTCCACGCGCTTCAGTCGCGTAGCGACGAAATCGGGAAGTTCGCGACACTGGGTGTCTTCGAGCAGCTTGCGCGCGGCGCCGACGATACTCACGTCGTCCAGCGCATCGGCCCTCTTCTCGGCGCTCTGGATGCTCTCGACGAACATCTTGATGTCCGCGTCGCTCAGCGTGATGCAGATGTCCATGCTCATGGCAGGTTACTCACATAAAGTGAACAGGCGATTCGCAGCCTAGGACAGCCACGCCACGGACGTCAATTGCGTGTGCGGAAGACTGTACCTCGTCATTCCGAACTCCACGCGCCATGCCGTCATGCCTTCTGCCATCGCGTCCATGCCGGCAGCAACAGCAGGTGAGCTGCGCTGATTGCGCGGGATGATAAAAATGCAATAACTGGACTATTCGGAACCAATCAAGGGTCGGAACAGCCGCATTCTCACATTAAAAGTGACAAATGTGATGTGAATCGCGTTTTCCATGATAATTTATTGCGGACCAAAACGCCCGTCTCGACCCTGGCTTGACCAGCGCTCGAGTTACGACCTCGCGCGGGAGTGCGATGAGTCATGACGCAGGCCACTGCGATGCCGGTTTTCCGCTACCGCGCCCTCATCAGTTACAGCCACCAGGACACGTCTTGGGCGTGCGGGCTGCACGAGACGCTGGAAACCTTGGCAATTCCGCCGCGGCCGGTGGACCAGATTACTGCGGCCGGCATGATCCCTAGGCGCTTCGCGTCGATCTTTCGCAACCGCCACGAGCTGGCCAGCGCGACCGCTCCGGGTCGCAAAGTCAACGAGGCGCCGGAACAAGCAGCGATCCTGGCATCAACAAGAGCGCGTCGAGTTCTGCGTGAGGAAGTAGGCAACGACCGCCCTCCCGCCATGGATCCAGAAGTCGTCGCATAACCATCGTGAATCCGTCTTATCACCCGGAAGCTGCCATGACTCCCCTGGTAATCGGTGTCACCAGCCATCGCAACTTATGCGCGCGTGAGATCGAGCCAATCAGGCAGCGCGTACGGAATTTTTTTGCGCAGCTCAAACACGATTTCCCGGAGCTGCCGCTGGTGCTGCTGTCGGCGCTGGCCGAGGGCGGCGACCAGATGGTCGCACAAGAAGCGCTCGCCATCGGCGCGCGGCTGATCGCACCGCTGCCGTTGCCGCGGGATATGTACGTCGAGGATTTTACCGACCCCGCGGTGCACGCCAGCTTCGATGCGCTGTGCCGTCACGCGCAGATCGTGCAGTTATCACTGCAGGCGGGGCAGTCGCAACCGGTGATCATGCCGCCGGGTACCGCGCGCGACCGCCAGTACGCGCAGGCCGGCGTGTACATCGCCAGCCACTGCCATATCCTGCTGGCGATCTGGGACGGCAAGGCATCGGATCGGCTTGGCGGCACCGCGCAGGTCGTGGCATATCACCTGGGCGGCGCGATGCCCGGGTTGGTCGAACGACGGCGGAGCAGCCAGCACCACGTGCTCGGCGGCGGTGACGAGCGCCTGCTCTACCACATCGTGTGTTCGCGAAATGACGTCGGCGGCGAGCCGGCCGCGGGCCTGTTGCCGCTGCATGCGATGTGGTGCACCGCCGATAGCGCCGTCGCGGCGGATAGCGGCATGCCGGCCGGGTTTCATCTGATGTTCGCGCGCATGGCCGAGTTCAACGCCGAGTGCGGCAAATACGCCACCGCGATCGCTGACGCGGCGCCCGGGCATCTCGACGCGCGACTGGACTCCACGGTAACCATCGATCGCCTGTTCGACGCGGCCGACTGGCTGGCGGTGCATTTCCGCAAGCGCGTGCTGCTGGCGATGCGCTCGACCTACACGCTGGCGGGACTGATGGGCATCGCCTTCATGTGCTATTCGGATCTGCCCGCGCAGGACTACATGATCTTCGTGTTTCTGCTGCTGTTTGCGCTCGGTGGGCTGGTCACGGTGCTCGCCCATCGACGCGGCTGGCATCGCAAGTACCTCGACTATCGCGCCCTGGCCGAAGGCCTGCGGGTACAGTCGTACTGGCGTCGCGCTGGCATCTCGGTGACCGGCGACCCGGAGTTCGCGCACGACAACTTCCTGCAGAAGCAGGACATCGAACTGGGCTGGATCCGCAATGTGATGCGCGCGGCGGGCCTGCATCCACCGGCCAGTCCGACGCAGCCGCCACCCGCCGCACTGGCAAGCGTGATTGCCGAATGGGTCGGTGAATCCGGAACATCCGGACAGCTCGATTACTACGAACGCAAGACGATCGAACGCGAGCACCTGCACCACGTCACCGAGATGATCGGCACGATCAGCCTGTGGAGCGGCATCGCCATCAGCGTGTTCCTGGCCGTGTTCGTGCTCAAGCTTTCGCAAAATGCGAAAACCGCCCTGGTGGCGATCATGGCGGTGCTGTCGATCACCGCGGCGGTGCGCGAGGCCTACGCCTACCGCAAGGCCGACAAGGAATTGATCAAGCAGTACCGTTTCATGCAACGCATCTTTGCCGGCGCACATGCGGCGTTGCATCGCACCCGCGATCCCCGGGAGCAGCGCGATATCCTGCGTTCGCTCGGCGAGGCGGCGCTGGCCGAACACGCGGAATGGACGTTGATGCACCGCGAGCGACCGCTGCAGCAGGGCAAGCTGTGAGCGTTCCGCGAAAGAAGCGCAGCTTGCCAGCCCGGCTGAGCGCTATCGACTGGATCGTTGGCATGGGTTCGCGGCGGTCCCGATCGTGCTGGTGCGACCTAAAAGAGCTTCCAACCGGGGCCGCGCAGTTGCGCGGCCCCGAACCACAACAACACGCAAGAAACACGCTAAATAGGTTCCAACAAGTCCCGCATCGACCTGGAAACATGGCCGGCGACGCAATATAGATTCCAACAGCTTGTTTGGTGCCCGACGCTCCGTGCCGCGACTGTGGCGGAAACCGTAAACTTGGCCGCGCCTATGAAGGTAAAATTTTTGGGCGGTCTCAGCAAGGTTGCCGAATGCTCTCTCAAGGAGTCCGATTTGTTCGCGGCCGGCTAACACGACGAGGAACAGCGACTCCTCTAAGCATGTCCAAAGGGCTGACCGAAGGGAGTGGCACGATCAACTCCAAGCCATCGAGGGCATCGAGCGCCTTCAGCACGAGCATCAGGGTGTGCAACGTTGAGCCGGTGCCGCTTTCCAGCCCTCGCAGCGCCCGCTCGGATATACCGGCCTTGGCCGCTGCCTTTCGTTGATCGAAATCTTTCCGTATCCGTAAGCGGCGGATACGTTCTCCGAACTCCACCTGCAATTCTTGGGCGGTTTTTGCCGATAACTTGTGCATACGGCAATTTTCCGCCGATTAGAGTGAAAAGGCACGCTAAGCGGCATGAAAATGCCGATTAAGCCTCATGCAATTCCAGCGCAGAGTCTATGGATGCCTCCTGAC